>JBGPJC010000001.1:0-85981 GCA_041485165.1 Terriglobia bacterium
GACCTCCGTTCGAACGCTCGCGAAGCGCTGGCCAAGCTGTCCGGCACCATTCTGAATTATCCCTCCTTGAAGCTCGACATCGAGGGCCACACCGACAGCGTCGGCAGCGACGAATTCAATCAGAAGCTTTCCGAGAAGCGCGCGGAAGCGGTCCGCGGCTATCTGGCGACACAGGGCATTGACGCTGCGGCGATGGCCGCCCGCGGATTAGGGAAGAACATGCCCGTGGAGGATAACAAGACCGCCGCAGGCCGCCAGAAAAACCGCCGGGTCGAAATCATTGTATCCGGCGAGGTCATTGGGACGAAGATCGGCGGGCAGTAAAGGCTTGCATGCCTGAACAACTTCATCCGCTGTAGAGCGCAGGACTTGCTGCTGAACTGGCGGAAAGGAGCATTCGCCCGCGATCGGGCAACTCCGGATCATGCCGGTGAGTACCCTGGGGGCCTGTTAACGCGACGGCTGAGAAGAGCATCGCTGTCCGGTCAGGGCTGAATCCGCTATACTGCCGCTGGATGGCTCCGGCCGAAGCGATGAAGGCGCAACAAGAAATCTGGTACGTGCGGGGTTCTCCGGTAGCCCGTCTGGCCTTGCCTCTCGGGGAGCGCTGGAGTCTCCGCGAGCTGCCCCGCCCTAAGAGTTCCAAGACCCGCAGCCGCCTTCCCTCTCTTTCCAACAACACCCAGGTTGTCTGCCTGGTGGACCTGCGGCGCGACGACTGCGCCGGGATGCAGCGCCAGATCGGCCGGCGCGAACAGGTACGCCTGGTAGGCTTCGGCTCGGCCGCGGACTGGCCAGACGTCAGCCGGCGGGGACGCGAGTTGTTTGCCGTGCTCCCGCGCAAGATCAGCGCCAACTCGATCGAACGCACCATCGCCATGGCGTTCGAGAACATTGACTTGTCTCTCCGCGAGCGCGCCACGCGGGAAGATCTGGAGCGCGCCGAGCGCGAGATGGAACAGCTCAACCGCATCGGCGTGGCGCTCTCTGCCGAGCGCGACATCACCCGCCTGCTTGGCCTCATCCTTCGCGAGGCACGAGAAATCACCTCCGCCGATGCCGGCTCGCTCTACCTGGTCGAGCAGACCGGCGACCACGAGCAACGCCTGCGCTTCAAGCTCACGCAAAACGACAGCCGGCAGTTCCCTTTCACCGAGTACACCCTGGCCATCACCGAAAGCTCTATGGCCGGGCATGTGGCGCTGAACGGCGATGTGATCCAGATTGACGACGTCTACCAAATTCCCGCCGACCGGCCGTACCGCTTCAACCCCAAATACGATCAGGACTCCGGCTACCGCGCGCGCTCCATGCTCACCCTGCCGATGAAAAATACCAAGGGCGACGTCATCGGCGTCCTGCAGTTGATCAACTGCAAGAAGCAAAAGGACGCCAAGCTGCTCAGCGCGGCGGACACGGCGCGTCTGGTCACTCCCTTCTCTGCCCGGGCGGCGCGCCTGGCGCTGTCTCTGGCCTCGCAGGCCGCCGTGGCTTACGAGACCAGCAAGCTCTACCAGGACATCGAGACCCTGTTCGAAGGCTTTGTGCGCGCCGCGGTGACCGCCATCGAGCAGCGCGACCCCACCACTTCCGGCCACAGCGCGCGCGTTTCCACCCTCACCGTCGGACTGGCCGAGGTGGTGGACCGCTCCGACGCCGGCACCTACAGCGGGACACGCTTCTCCCGCGAGCAGATGAAGGAAATCCGCTACGCCGCGCTGCTCCACGACTTCGGCAAGGTCGGCGTGCGCGAAGATGTCCTGGTCAAGGCAAAGAAACTCTACCCCTGGCAGCTCTCCCTGCTCCGCGGGCGCTTCGACTACATCCACAAGGAGCTCGAGGCGCGGACTTCCAAGCAGAAGCTCGACTACCTGCTGGAAAAGACCCGGGACGAGGCCCTCTCCCTCATCGGCCCCATCGATGACGAACACCAGCGGCGCGTCGCTGAGATTGATGACTATTTCCAGACCATCCTCGAAGCCAACGAGCCGACCGTCCTGGCTGGTGGAAAATTTGACCGGCTCATCGAGATCGCCCGGCAGACCTACGCCGACTCCCGCGGCACGGTGCGCAACTACCTCGACCCCGAGGAAGTCCGCTTTCTCTCCATCCCCAAGGGCAGCCTGGACCCGGCCGAGCGCGTGCAGATCGAATCGCATGTGATCTACACCTTCAACTTCCTGACGCAAATTCCGTGGACCAAGGAAATCGGCGACATCCCGGCCATCGCCCGCGCGCACCACGAAAAACTCAACGGCTCGGGGTACCCCTACCAGCTCAAGGCGGAAGATATCGCCGTTCAGACCCGGATGATGACCATCTGCGACATCTTTGACGCGCTCTCGGCCTCTGACCGCCCGTACAAGAAAGCCGTCCCCGCCGACCGCGCCATTGCCATCCTGGATGATTCGGCGCAACACCAGGAGATTGACCAGGAGTTGTTCAAACTTTTCCTGGACGCCAAGATTTACGAGCTCACCACGCGGCGCTGAGATGCCGCCTGCTCCTCCCGGAGCGAAAGGAATCTTTCGCGGATGAAACTGCGCGGCTGGCTTCTGGCTGTTTTCTTTCTTGCGACGACGGGCATCGCGGCGCAAACCGCTCCCGGCATATCCATCATCCTGCCCGGCACGCTTGTTGCCGGCGCCCCGGCCACGCTGGCGGTACTGGACGCCGGCGGCAGGCTGGTGGCCGGGGCGGAAGTTGAATTCGGGGGCGGCGAGCGCAGATCCACCGACGCGACCGGCCGCCTGGTCTTCACTGCCCCCGACACTCCCGGGATCTTGCGCGTCTCGTTGCCGGGACGCTCCACCGGCGCCTCGGCGCCGGTGATCGCTGCGCCCGCACAGACTCCCGCCGGGCTGCGAATCCTGGAGATCCAGCGGTTGATCGCCCTGCGCGACCGTTTTACCATCCGCGGCGCGGGCTTTCGCGGCGTGGCGGATGAGAACCGCGTCACGCTCGGCAACGAACTGGCCGCGGTCCTGGCGGCTTCGCCGGTGTGCCTGGTGGCTTTGCCCGGTAAGAACGCGGTCCCCGGCCCGGTGCAGCTCCAAGTGGAAGCGGGAGGCACCACAACAAGCACGTCTCCCGTCACCCTGGTGGCGCTGGAGATGACCGCGGAAAAACCCCACCTCGCCCCCGGAGAGTCCGGCCAACTCGTCGTCCGCGTCGTCGGCACGGATCAGCCCGTCGAGCTCGAAGCGCGCGACCTTTCCCCCGAAATCGTGGAATTCCCCGCCGGCAGTCCGCAGCGGCGCGCAACTGAGGGCGGCACGCAAAACAATGCCATCTTTGAGATCCGCGGGAAGAGCGCGGGAGATTACTCGATAGACGTGCGCCTGGTGCCGCAGGCGCAGGGCCTGCCCGACGTGGCCGCAGCGCGCCAGCAGCTCCTGCTCGCGCAGGCTGCGGTCCCTCCGCACTTCGCGGCGCACCTCGAGCGCCTCATCCAGGACCTCGAACGCCACCCTCAGGATGCGGTGCAGGTACGCGATGCGCTGGAGAAGATGCTGGCCCAGAAGCCTGAGGGAGAATTCGGCCGGCGCATTGAAGCGGCTTGGAAGATCCTGCTGAACCGCGAATGAGCCCGGCGGGAAGAACGCCATGCTAGAATCAGCCCGCTGTTGCCTGCAAGATAACCTGCGAAGGAAACTCGGATGAACCCGCTGCTGGTCACTGCGCTGGCATTTCTCGCCGGGCTGGGTCTCGCCTGGGCGCTGGCCGCGGCCCGCCTGCGCGCGCGTTTCGAAGCGGAGCTCCGCAAAGTTTCCAGCGACCGCGCCGCGGGCGAAAGCGCGGCCAATGAATTGCGCAAGCAGCTCGAGGCGGTGCACAAGGAACTTGCCACGGAGCGGCAGAACCTTTCCGGCGAACAAACCCGGCGGGCATCCGCGGAGACGGCCCTGGAAAAATCCCGGGAGAATCTGCAGGAGCAGCGGCAGGCATTCGACGAGGCGAAAAGCAAACTGACCGAAGCATTTCAGGCCCTGGCGGCATCGGCGCTGAATCAAAGCAACAAGCAATTCCTGGACCTTGCCGCCGCCAAGTTCGAGACCCTGCAAAAGGCCGCGACCGGCGACCTCGAAAAGCGCGGCGTGGCCATCCAGGGCTTACTCGACCCGCTGAACATCTCGCTGCAAGGGCTGAAGGACCAGATCAGCAATCTCGAAGCCTCGCGACAGAAAGCTTACGGCGAGCTGACCACCCAGGTGCAGCAGCTTACCGAAAGCAACCGCGAGCTACGGGAGGAAACCGGCAGCCTGGTCACCAGCCTGCGCCAGCCGCAGATCAAGGGCAAATGGGGCGAGCTGACTCTGCGCCGCGCCGCCGAGCTCACCGGAATGTCGCCGCATTGCGATTTTTCCGAGCAGGTGAGCATGGAAACCGAAGAGGGCAGTTTGCGCCCGGACATGGTAGTGCACCTGCCCGGGGGCGGCGAAATCGTGGTGGACGCCAAAGTGCCGCTGCATGCCTTCCTCAATGCTCTCTCCGGGAAGACTGCGGATGAGTATCGCGCGTCCATGTCCGACCATGCGCGGCTGGTCCGCGCGCACGTCGCGCGGCTCGCTTCGAAGAAATACTCCGAGCAGTTCACGCAATCGCCGCAGCTCGTGGTTCTTTTCCTGCCCGGCGAATCCTTTTTCAGCGCCGCGCTCGAACAGGACCGCACGCTGATCGAAGACGCCATGGAAAAACGCGTAGTGCTGGCCAGCCCGACCACTTTTCTGGCATTGCTGCGCGCAGTACGCTATGGCTGGCAGCAGAACAGACTGGCGGAAGACGCGCAGCAAATCGCTGAGCTGGGAAAAGACCTGCACGAGCGCATCCTCGTCTTCCTAAAATACTTTGACGATATCCGCGCCGGCCTCGAGCGCACCAACAAGGCTTACAACCAAGCCGTGGCCTCGGCCGAATCGCGCCTGCTGCCCGGGGCGCGTAAGCTGAAAGCTCTGGCGGCGCCCGCGGGAGAAGAAGTCCCTCTCGCCGAGCCCATCGAAATTTCGCCGCGCCAGTTGGCCGTGCCCGAAGACGCGGAATAGCCGCCCTGCCCGTTCCAATTCCCAGTTTTCATGTGCCGGCGGTGGAGCCAGCCTCGAAGGACATTCCCCACAAAACGAAGGGCCCCGGCCCCGCAAAGCGGGGCCGGGGCCCTCGCGCTTAAGCCTCAGTTGCGGCTCAGAAGGTGAGCTTCAATCCAAACTGGAACTGGCGCGGGTCGATCGCGGCAGTCGGCTCGCCGGCCCTGCAAACCGTGGCTGGATCGCACAACGGGTTCACGTCGCCGACGTTGAAGCGGTTGAAGAGGTTAAACGAGTCGGCCAGCACTTCAATAGCGAACCGATCGTTGATGTGGAACTTGCGCGAGAGGCGCAGGTCCATTTCGATAAAGTTGGGCCGCGTGAAGGTGTTCCGCCCGATGTTACCCGTGCAGCCGATCGGCGGAGAGATCCCTGCGATTGTCACCGGGCAAACCGTGGGCACAAAGAAATTCACTCCTTTAATGAACGGCGACTGCACCGCCCCGGGCGTGCCCGCCGGAACCACGGAGGGCCGGTCGGTGTTCGAGCTGAAGTTGACGTTGTAATCGACGCCGGTCAGCACGGTGAACGGCCGTCCGCTGGAGGCCTCAAAAATAGGCGCAACCACCCAGTCGCCGAGCACTCTCTTCCAGCCGCGATCTCCCCACTTGTACGGGCTTTCGAATACGCCGCTCAACACGAAGCGGTGGCGCTGGTCGAAGCTGGAATTCGAGCGCTCCAGGTCCGGCCGCAAATTATTCTGCGGCTCGAGAAGAGACTGAAGGTCTGTGGAATTATCGATGGCGTGCGACCAGGTGTAGCTGGCCAAGAATTGGAAGTGATTCGAGAAACGCTTGGTGAGGTTTACCGTCAAGCCGTGGTACTGGCTCTTTCCGGAGGATTCCTGCTGGTCGACGTCACTGTAGGGGATGGGTACCCCGCCCTTGCCTACCGGATAGCCCCCTGCGACCGCCAGCGCCAACTGATTCGCGTATCCGCCGGCCGCTGCGGCAAATGACGGATTCGGCCCGAACGGGCGGAAGAAGTTGAAAAACGCGGCCGAGCCTACAAACTGGCCGACGAGCGGATTTGGCGGGCCAGGACAACTGCTGATCACGCTGAGGGCCTGCGGCGCGATGATCGTCATCGTGCAGGCGGCCGCATTGGGAGTGACCATGCTGCCCGGCGCGCCATTCGGTGCCGCCACCGCGAACGGCGAACTCGGAGTCAGCCCGCTGGCCAGGGCGTTGCGGAAATTATTGACCAGCAAAGTTTGGTTGCTCTGATTGATGGTCCGCGCGCGGTTGAGTCGGTTGCCTTTAGTGAACTGGTATGACCCGCTGATCTTGAAATCCTTGCCCAGGCTGCGCTCTAGGGTGAGGTTGGCTTGCTGCGCATACGCGTATCGGAAATTGCCGGCCACCGGGAAAGTGAACGGCAGCAGCGGGAGCGGAAAGCCGACGGCAAGAAATCTCTGGTTGATGAGAATGGAATTGGGGTCAAAAGGATCGAAACGTTGGTGAGCGGCGTTATAGGGAAGCGTGAACGGGGCGGGAACGCCGACGGTGTTCAGCACGCCCTGGAATAGCGTTCCGGCATTGAACGTGGCGATGGGGTTGCTCACGGCCGGGACGGCGGACGGCAAGTCGCCCCCAGCGAGGAGCTGCGTGGAGCGCGCGCCGTCGGCGGTGGTGGAGTTGAAGGCAATGGCCAGAAGCGGATGGTCGTAGAAAATACCGTACCCCGCACGGACCACGGTCTTGCCGTCACCCCAGGGGTCCCAGCCAATGGCCAGGCGCGGTGAGACCCCCTTCTTATAGCGCGGGATGCCTTCGACCACGCCCAGCGTCTTTTCCGCGGCGACATTATTCCCGGGCCCCGTGGAGGGAATGAACAGCGGCGTATGCTCGTAGTCATAGCGCACACCATAATTGACGGTCAGCACCCGGGAGAAGCGCCAGCTATCCTGCACGAACAAGCCCAGGGTTGGGTTATCGAACGGCGCGCCCGCGACGCCAACGCCTTGAAGAAACACTTGCGGCAATCCCAGCCCGTAAGCCTGGACCGCAGTCAGCCTGGGAGTACCGGTGACCGGTGCGCCCACCAGAGCACTGACGATGGCATCGGCGCCGATGCTCCCGAAGTTGTACAGGCCGCCGAAGTCCAACTGAAAAATCTGCTTCACCTTCGAGCGGACCTGCACCAGGTTGATGTCCGCGCCGAACTTTATGGTGTGCTTGCCTCCGATTTTGGTCACATTATCGGTCATCTGCCAGCGGCGCTCGATGCGGTCCACGGTGGAGAAGGGCTCGCGGCCGAAGAAGGCGACGCCGGGTATGTTCACGGCGATCTGGTCGCCGCCCGGCAACTGCGAGAAGCCGTAGTGCAGGCCGCGGCGCGCGAACTGGAAGCGCACTTCGTTGAGCAGGGTGTTGCTGATGGAGGTGACGTGCTGGGCCGCCACGGCGAGGTCGCGGTACTGGTTCAACGAGGTCCGCGTGCCCGCATTCTGGCCAAAGTTCTGGTTTTGCGCGTTCACCTGGATGCCGGTGACCAGCGAAGGCGAGACGTTGACGCGCAGGAAGGTGCTGTTCTGCGGGTTCCAGTTCTGGTCAATCCGGCCCGACCACAGGCTGGTGGCCTCTTTGACGGGATAGTTGCCGATCAGACTGGTCAGCGTCACAAACGAAGCCGGCAGCGGCGCCAGTCCCCTTCCGGTCGCGCCGCAAGGGATCGGGCTGGCCGGTGGCAGGGTGTTGGGCGTGCACGCCACGGGCAGCGGGAAGCGGGCTCCTGGTCCAGCCATCGAGATGAGTCCAGGGTCAATCCCCTTCAGCGCCACGCTGGTGGCCGAGCCCGCCAGCGCCGCGTAGGCGTTTCGCACCCCTGCCGGGACCCCTGGGTTGGTGACGTAGGCCAATTGCTGCGGAGTCAGACCGGTGGCGGGATCGAGACCAAAATTTCCTGTGCCGATGTTGGTGAAGCCGGTCTCGTGCCGATGCGTTCCCTCATAGGCAAAGAAGTAAAAGGACTTGTCCTTCTTGATCGGGCCGCCGATCGTGGCGCCGTATTGGGCGCGCGTGTAGGCCTGCTTCACACCTACCACACTTCCGGTGGCCGGGTTCACCTGGACAGAGAAAGGGTTGCGCGCCTGCAGGCTGCTGTGGCGCAGGAAGCCGAAGAGGTTGCCGTGCACCACGTTCGAGCCGCCTTTGGTGACGATGTTGATCACCCCGCCGGTGGCCCGGCCGAATTCCGGCATGTAGTTGCTGATAATGAGCTGGAATTCCTGCACCGCCTCCTGGGAGACAGTCGAGCGGATGCCGTTGACGGAGTTGTCCACCGCGTCGGCGCCGTCCACGGAAACCTGGTTGGAGCGCGCGCGCTGTCCGCCGAAGTTCAGCCCGCTGGTAGGCGCGGCGCCAATCGACGGCGCGGTGTCGCGGTTGGCCTGCGAATTGATCAGCGTGAAATTGACATAGTTGCGGCCGTTGATGGGCAGGTTGTCGATCTGCCGGGTGTCCACCGTTTCAGAGACCGCGGTGCGGCGCGTTTCAACCAGCTCGGCTGCATCGGTCACCGTGATGGTCTGCGTTCCGGTCTGCAATTGCAGTCTCAAGTCCAGGTCCGCGGCCTGGCCGATGGTCAGCACCAGCTCGGGGTCCACCACCTTGGCGAAGCCGGACTTCTCTGCGGTGAATTCGTACCGCCCCGGGGGCAGTCCCACGATGGTGTACCGGCCGTCATCGCCGGTCACCGTTGTGCGGGAAACGTTTGTGGCCAGGTTTTTTACCGTCACCTTGGCCCCGGCCACCGCGGCGCCTTGCGGGTCGGTCAGTTGGCCGGATAGATCCACTGCGTTGACTTGCGCCCACGCCGGTCCGGCCATGGTCACGGCCAGCAGCAGGAGGCACACGATTAGAGTCCGGACCTCACCTCTGTGCATCATCATTAGTTTTCTCCTCGAAAGCTCGGTTGGAAAATAATGACCGGCAAAAGCAGCGCTCGACATCCCCCAGCGCAGAAACGGATGGAATCCCCCCAACAGCAACAAGCAGGCGCAACTCCCCTCCGGACAACCCCTGGCCTGATTCGCTTAGCCGCTTGTACTCCTCTGTCACCCCTATTTCAACTGGATTCTGTTTTTGACTGCCGGATACGTACACGGCGGCCCGAAGAGCTCTGGGGCGGAGGAAATGTAGGGGCCGCTTTCAAGCGGCCATTGGCGGGAAGACAAGATGCTGCCCTGAAGGGCAACTCTACAAGAGATTCAAAACCAAGCTCAGTCCTTGGAGAGCCGGCGCAGGAGGCGGCGGAGCTTTTCGCGGTCGTCGGAGTCCATGTGCACGAACTCGACGCCGCTGCCGTTGGGCGCCACACTGCGCACCACAGCCATGGAGTGAATTGTGCGCAGGCCGTTCTTGATCTCCACTGGGAAGGAGTCGCCCACCTGCAGGCGCCGGTTCGATTGCAGGCAAGCGCCTCCCAGGCTGATTGTGCGAACACGCGCGGCGGCCGGCTGCGCGCCCTCGATTCGCGCGGGCAAAGGGGATTGCAACGGAAAACGCGGGTAGCGCCGCGACCGCGCGAACACCGCGCTTCCCGGCGCAGCGGCTTCCACCTGCGCGCGGAGACGCACGCCGCCGCCGCGGCCTTCGATGGCTTCCAGCGCTTCCTCCGCGGCCGAGCGCAGGCCGGCGGGCTCGGCGTAGGTGAGTCCGTTGCGCCGGCGCAGAATTGTGCGCAGGGTCAGCGCTGCCTCGGCAGCCTGCAATCGGCCCAGCGCCTCCACTGCCTTGATGCGAATAAAAACGTCGTGCAGCCGCTCGTTGGCCCCGGCGGCAATCTCCAGCAATTGCGGGATCCCGCTGACCTCGCCCTCGATTCCCACCTGGTCAATGATCATGGGCACGACGTACAGGTGGGCGCGGGAGAGTGTCGAGAGCAAGGTGAGGCCCAGCCTCGGTGTGTTTTGCCGCGCCAGCTCGGCGATGGCCAGGTCCTGCAAGCTCCAATCCCAGTTGGCCAGCGCCTGCGGCAGAATATCGAGAAGCTGTAGCGGGCGGATCACGGCGAGCAACTTGACGGCCGCGGTGGCCCGGCCCAGCCGCTTCTCAAAGACCCGCTTGGCCAGCACTGCGATGGCCGGCTCGCCGATGGTCCGTATCAGCCGCACCATGGCGGGCAGGGCCTCGAGAGCTGCGTTCTCCTCCGCCGGCGACGCCGGAGCAAGTATCGCCGTCAGACGGTCCAGCAGCTTCTCGGGATCGCGGGCCAGCAAACGCACCAGGCTCGGCTCGAGCGGACGGCGAGCGATGGCGCCGGACACCAACGTGTCCCAAGCGGCGGCGTTGAACAGGCGGCTTTCGACCAGGCGGAGATTGTCGTGAGTTAACTCGCGTGGTGCGCGGTCGATGGCCTGGAAAATGGATTCGTACTCGGCGTAACGCCCCTTGCGCAATGCCGAGGCGGCCATGCGTTGCACCACGGCGGCCAGTATGGCGGCCACCGCCGGCACGCGCTCGCCCACCAGCGCGCCAATCACCCGGTAGGCAAACTCCTCGGGAAGCTGCTCGGGCCAGTATTTTTCCAGTGGATCGCCCAGCTCGGAGAGCCCGGCTGCCGTGGCGATGCGCACGGAAGACTCCGGAGATTCCAGGCCGCGGACATAGGAGAGCAGCGCGGCGCGCGCTTCGCGCAACGCGCTGGTGGTGTTGGCATCATCCAGGTGCGTGCGCAGGACCGCCGAGGGCACCGCCCAGGACTGATCGGAGCGCAGCGCGTCGCACACCTCACGGTGAGATAGCTCTGACCAGAAGATCAGCTCAAACTCCGCCGCGCCGCGCTCCTGTTCCCAGCGGGCGATGGGCGCGAGCACTGAGGAGTTGGCCTCGGCCAGCGGGGCCACACCGCGCCCGAGTTCCAGAGCGCGCCCGCGCAAGTCCGCGGGGCGCAGGCGGCCAGCGCGGTATTCGGAAACGATGGAGGAAAGCGCCATCTCTTCCGCCAGGCGCGAAAAATAAACTTGCAGAGTTTCGCCGCTGTCCGCGCGGGGCGGATGACGATCCATGGCGCCGGCCACCAGCAGCACGGCGGGTCGTTCGGCCGAAGCCAGCGTGCGCTCGAACTCCCGGGCGGCCTCGCGCGCTCCATCGGAGGAGCTGGCGGCCCCGGCAGGCAGGATACGCGCCAGGACATCGAGCAGCCCCAGCGCCGGGAGCAGGCCGGTCCGGGTCTGTTCGCCGGCGTCCGACGGCTGCGCGCCTCCGGCCGCCAACTGCACGCGCTGTTCGAGCACCGTGGCCAGGATGCGCGGCAGCAGCGCGTCGGCGCGCGTTTCCGTCATCGGCTCGTTCACGCGGATGCCGGCGATGCGCCGCTTGGCCAGCCAATCCTTCCATGGCGATTCGCCGCCGCTGGCTGCCGGAGCACCTTCCACCAGCTCGACAAACGCCAGCAGCTCGCCGGCGTGCGTTTCCGGACGGAAAGCGAGAGCGGAGATGCCGCGGCGCAACAGCTCATCGGCAAAAGTTTTTAGCTCGCCGCGGGGGTCTTCAAGCGGCCGGCCGCGGAAGAGCATCTGTCCGCGCTCCACGCTGACGGCCACCGGGCCGGAGGACCCCAGCGCGGCACGCAGGTTGCGCTCGGCGGCGTCCAGGCTCTCTTCGATTTTGGGATGGTCCTTCTGATAGAGGCGGCGGGAGCGAGCAAGGAGCTGCAGCGAATAGAGAAAACGACCGGCGGCGTCCGGCTGCGCGACTTCGCGCGGCGCGCGCATGCGCACCGGCTCTGGAGGCACGGGCGCTCCGTTCGCCTTGCGGGACATTCTTTAACCCTTCGAAACTTGCGAAAAGACGCCAGGGAAGCCGCGGGAAATAGTATGCCGGAATCCCGCACCGGGCGCGCAATCAGTGAAGGAGAGCACGTCCCGTGCCGCAAAGAATGCCTCACGGCTCAGTGATTTACAAGCCGTTTGCGGGCTTCTAGCAGCGAAAGCATTATGATGCCCCGGTGCCATGGGCGAAAAGGTTACCAGTTGGGTAGTCAGTCGGGACTGCGCCTATTGCCGAGCAACACCCAGCAGTGGGAGAAGAATTGCTTTGTCTCCCTCACCTGTTGAAGAAGCTGGAAGCGAATCTGAGTGGGGGTGAGGAGATGCTGAGAATTGTGATTTCAACAAGAGGGGCAGAGCTCGTAGGCCGTCGGGAAGAATCGAGCCGCTATGAATAAATTAGAGGGTGAAACGAAAATCCCTACCCTCGCCGTGACGGCGAGGATGGGCACCCGAAACACTCCCCGAGCAATGAGCAAGCGTGGGCCAGCCGCCTGAAGAATCTGGTATGCGCCAAGACCAAAATATGACATAATGGCCTTGCGTTTGTTGCTCTTGTAACGCCTTTAGATTCGTTTAAAGGGCTGCGAGTCCACACTCGCAGCCCTTTTTTTCATCATCAATGGATTCCATGTGGCGCTGGCGCGGGTAATCCCTGACTTGGACAGCGGACGCCCCCGCGAGTAAGTTGGAGGAGGTTTATCGTGAAATCGGTCCCGAAAGGCCAGTACATCAAGCATTTTCAGTACGGCTGCGGCGTGATCATGGAATCCGACGCCGAGCGCACCACAATCGATTTTGACCTGCACGGCGTCAAGAAATTTGTCACCAGCATGATGGTGGTTGACCTCGCCGAGGGCACGCCTCCCAAGCGCCCGCGCCGCAAGCGCGCCAAGAAGGTCGAGGCCACTGCTCTGGCCCCTGCAATCACAGGTGCTAAATGAGCGCGGCGGCAATCGTCCAGTATGTCGGTTTTGAAGCGAAAGTTCTGGTCCGCAGCTACAGTTTCGTGGTGCGGGAAACCACCACCGAGGCCCGCGATTTTACCCTCACCATTCTGAACGAAGCATTCAGTTCCCACCGCCTAAGCTTTCAAGACGCTCCCGATCTCTGCTCGCTCAAGCTCCACCGGGAGCTGGCGGCCTTCGAAAACCATCCTCCGCATACCCATTACCGCATCAGCGAAGTGGAGTTGGACGAGTACCGCGACACCCACAAACGAAAGTCTGCGGGAAAGCTCTACACCCCCAAGCCCGCGCGGGAAATCCAGCCGGGAGGCGGCACAGGGCGAGGATAAAACCTCGCCGGTGCATTCGAATGGTCTGAGGGACCTGCGTCTCCGCTACCGCGCGGCGGGTGGCACACCCTTTACTCTCGGGATCATTTTATCCCTTCAGCTTCAATGCCCATCGCGCCGGAATTATTCCACTACGGTATTTCACGGACGGTAGAGCTCTCCGAGCTGGCCCAATCTCGCGCCAGCGGGCAAAGGAACGGCCTCACCCATATCAAGAGCACAAGAATTGGCCACCCGCCACAGGACGACAAGAGTGAGCCACCCGGCGCGGCCCGCGAGAGTGCATATTCCCAAGCGCTTGGGAAATGTGATATAGTCTCGGAGTGCCGACAGTTCTCCGATTCGAGGGGCTGCGCGTGGTAATTTATCCAAACGATCATCGACCAGTCCATGCGCATGTGATCGGGCGCGGCTTTGAAGCAGTATTCCACTTGAACTGTCCGGCCGGACCAGTAGAGCTCCGGGACAATTACGGATTTTCAAGGCGAGAGATCACGCCTATTCGAACCGTGTTGACGAATCACCTGGAAGAACTCTGCCGCGCATGGGAGACCGTTCATGGGAGTGTCTGACAATTTCCAAAAGGCGAACCGGCGCGCCAAGAACCTGCAGGCGCGCATTCCGCGGGCCGTTGCTGCCCACTATGACCGCAAGAGCGGGCACATCGCGATTCATCTCAGCTCGAAGCTGACGGTAAGCTTCTCCCCGCGGGATGCGCAAGGCTTGGAGAAGGCCAAACCATCGCAGCTCGACGAGATTGAGATCAGCCCATCGGGCTTCGGGATTCACTTCCCTAAGCTCGACGCTGACCTATACCTGCCGAGCCTGCTGGAAGGCCTTCTTGGCTCGAAGAGGTGGATGGCTGCCATGCTTGGCCGAACCGGCGGCCAATCCCGAAGCAAGGCAAAAAGAGTAGCCGCGAAAGCGAACGGAAGGCTGGGAGGCAGGCCGAAGAAGGCGATTGCGCGTTAGTTCCCAGGTATCCAACGGCCGAGAAAGCTACGTCTCCACTTCGAGTGGTGCGCCGCGGCCGCCAGTGGCGGTTGATGAGCGGTCAGGACGAGGCCCGGCCGACTGACTTGGGCGGGAGGACTTCCTGCCAGAGAACCTCGTACACCTGGATGGCTTCGGACTTGCCCTTCACGCGAATCGGCTCGAGCAGGCGTGTGGGCAACTCGCCGGCAACCTCCTCGAAGGTGGCCGCGGAGATAAGGATTTGCTCCGGCGCGGCGCGTGCGGTCAGCCGCGAGGCCACGTTCACCACGTCGCCGATGGCGGTGTAGTCCATGCGCCGCGTCGCGCCGATGTAGCCGACCACGGCGCGGCCGGTATTGATGCCGATGCCCATGCGCAGCGGCTTCTGAAAATCGCGATTGATCTCCGCCAGGGTGTGCTGCATCTCCACCGCGGTTTGCACGGCGTTCAGCGCATCCTGCCCTTTGGCGAACGGCGCGCCGAACAGGCACATCAGGCCGTCGCCCAGGAATTTGTCCAGCGTGCCTTCGCGCTCGAAAATCCGCTCGGTCATGGCGTCAAAAAAATCGTTGAGCACCTCGACGGTCTGCTCCGGCGTCATCATCTCAGCCATGGAGGTGAATCCGCGGATGTCCGCGAACATCACGGTGAGCTTCTGCGTCTCCCCGCGAAGCTGGATGTCCGCGGCCTCGGAGGCAATCTTCTTGGCGATGCCGGGTGAAAGGAAGCGCTCCAGCGCGCTGCGCTGGATGATCTGCTGGGCCACCTCCTGCCGTGTGCGCACGCGGTCCACGGCCTGGCCGGCCTGGGTGGCGATGACGCTGAACACGTTCAGGTCGTCCTGGGAGAACATCCCGCGCTTCACCAGGTTGTCCACGTAGAGCAGGCCAAACACCTTGTCGCCGGCGCGCAGCGGCGCGCACATGGCCGACTGCATCCCGGAGAGCGCGATGCTGTGGCTGGAGCCCAGGCGCGGATCGGCGCGGACGTCCTGCACCAGCAGCGGGACGCCCTCGTCCAGCACTCGGCGGATGATGCTCTGCGAGAGGATCATCTGCCGCATCCCCCCGGCGGTCTTGCTGCTCTCCTGCTTGTAGCGGATCACCGCGGGCAGAAAACCGCCCTTGTCGTCGAGCAGCATGGCATAACCGCGCTCGACGCCTTCCACCTGCAACACCAGCTCGAGTACCTGCTCGACCACCTCGCCCACTGACGACAAATCTCCCAGCGCCCGGCTGACCTGATAGAGCAGCGTCAGCAGGCGGTTCTCGTGCTCCAGGTTGCGCAGCCGGTCGTCCACCTCTGCGCGGCTGGCCGGGGCGTGGCGCTTGGGCAAAGCATCGCCGCCGAAGCCGCTCAAGCTTGAAGCGGACGGGCCTGGCGTGGCAGGAGCGCCAGGCATCGCCTCCTTGGAAGTTTCCTCCGGCCTGGCCGCTTGCAGCGCCGCGGCGACGTCTTTCAGGTTCATCACCATGGTCAAACGTGACGGCAGGCTGGGCGCGGCGTGAGTAACAAGCATCTGCGATTCCATGGACTCGAAGCGCAGGGTGAACGAGCCGATGACGATCAGGTCGTTATTGGCCAGCGCCCCTTCCTGTACCGCCACGCCGTTGAGCATCACACCGTTGGCGCTGCTCAGGTCGGTAATCTTCCAGTTGCCGTCGCTGGCGGGGCCGACGATTGCGTGGCGGCGGGAGACGTTGGTATCGCGCAGCACCAGGTCATTCGATTCCGCCCGGCCAAGATTGATGGGACGGTTGAGCGGCAGCTCGAACACCTGCTGCGCTTCTCCGGATCGCTCAATTACCAGTCGGGGCATCGCGGGGCGCGGCTAGAGGGGCCGCACGATGTCGGAGAATTCAAAGCGGACGTTAGGTTTGCTGCTGACAATTTTGGCGCGGGAATTGTTGGCGTCGAGTACGTCCACCACCTCGACCACCCCGATGTTGGACTGCGGGTCGGAGGCGCGGAAGACGTTGAAGCGCGCGCCCACCTTTACGCCGGTGCTCGACCCCACGCTGATGGTCACACCGTTGTCGGTTACCTGGGTGATGTACGCATCGGTGGAGGCGGGAGCGCTCTGCGGCGGGTTGCTGGACTGCATGGGAGGCTGCAACTGCGCGTTGTTCTTGCGCAGCAGGTCGGCAATGTCGGAGAGGTCGCGGCGCATCTGGGTGATGTCGGTCTTCAGCCCGAGGATGTCCTGCTGGCTGGAAACGCGCAGCGAGGTCACCGAAGAATCCGTGGCCTTGAGCAGGCCCTGTGTGGCGCGCACTTCGGAGGCCAGGTCGGCCTGAAGCTGCTTCATCTTGGCCAGGTCAGCCTCGATTCCGGCGATGCGCTCGGCCAGCTTGTCGAGCTTGCTCTGCACCGCGGCCAGCTCGGGCACCAGGTATTGCTGCAGACCCTCGTCCTTGAACTTTTTCTGCTGCGCACCGGCGCCGGGCACCATGCCCAGCGCGGCGGCAAGAATCAGGAATGCGCCGATTCCCCGCATGTTTGATTCCTCCTCCTCGCGGAGTTGCGAGACGCGCTCAGGGATGCGTCAGCGTCTCGTTCATTTGCACCGCGCGGTTTTCCTGGACCACGACGATCTTCTCCAGGGGGGCGTACCCCTTCAAGTAAAGCGTCACGGTGTACTGCCCGGCGGGCAATTCTATCCTAGCTGGCGTTCGGCGTCCCGTACTGTTGTTGTTGACCAGGATATCGGCGCCGCGAGGGATGGAGCGCACCTCGATCGATCCGGTGGAGCCGCGGTGCTCGATCAGCTCGACCTCCAGCCGCTTCATCGAGTCGCTCTTCAGTTCCACCGTGCCGGCATAGCGCTCGTAGCCGGTTTTCTGCACCACGATGGCGTAATTCCCGGGCGAGAGCGGGATGGTCGCCGGCGTGGCTTGCGACTGGCGCTGGCCATTGATCAGCACCTCGGCCCCCGGCGGGCGGCTCTCCACAATCAGGCTGGAGAAAGGAGCCTGCATGGTCAGGCGCTCTCCGGAGATGTGCCCGGCACGGACCTCGATGATGCGCTTGATCTGGCGGTAGCCGTCCAGGTTGACTTCCATCGTATACCGGCCGGGCTCGAGGTCCTCGAAGCGGCACGGCGTGCGGCAATTGGCCACCGCGGCGCCCTTGGGGCCGGTGAGCACTGCATTTGCGCCCAGGACGTCGGTGACCACCTCGACTTCGCCGCGCCCGGGCGCCGTCTTGGGCTTTTCTTCCATTTCCCCGGCGGCGGCTTTGACGATTTGAATCTTGTCCACCACGCGGACCTTGGCCGGCATCGCCGGCATGCGCTGCATCAGGCGGCGGTGGTCGGCCTTGGTCAAACTCCCGGTCAAGGTCAGCAAATTGCCCGAGACGCCGACGCGGATGCGATCGGACATGGACTCGTCACTGATCCGCTGCTCCAGTTTGGTTTTCGCTGCGGCGAAGTTTCCCGCTGTCGAGGACGATTCCTCTTTGGCCGGCGCGGACTTCGCCGGCACTTTCTCCGCGGGCTTTCCCTTCGCACTCTTGCTGGAGCTTTCTGCCGGAGGCGGCGGCTCCTCCGGCGTGGTGGTCCCGGGGTTCGCGGGATTCGTGGTTGTATCGGGTAACGGTTTCGGCTGCGTTCCGCCTTGCGGCGCGCCCTGGGTCATGGGAACGCCGCTGCGCTGCAAAAGGTCATGCAGCGCCGGCCAAGCAAAATACCCGGCCACACCCATCACCGCCAGAAGGAACAAGGCCCACACCAATCCACCGCGCTTTTTCTCCGGCGGAGGCGGATCGAAGTAAGTGCGCGATTGCGAAGGAGGCGCCGGAACGGCCGGGGTCGCAGTGCCAGGCGCGGGCGCCGTCTGGGGAGAGCGCGTGCCGATTTGCGTCGCCGGGCGCGCCGCGGGAGGTGTTTCCATGGTCGCATCCGGTGACGCCGAAATCGGCAATACCGGCGCGCGCATCATCACCGTGGGCGCCTGGCTGAGGGGGCCCTCGCGATAATTGCGCAAGGCCTTGAGCAGCTCTCCACAGCTCTGGTAGCGGTCGTCCGGCTCTTTGGCCAGCACTTTGTTGATCACCGCGTTCAGCCCGGGATGCAACGAAGTGTCCAGTACGATCGGCGGGATGGGGTCCTCGTGGACGATTTTGTAGATCACGGTGGTGACGTTTTTGCCGGGGAAAGGCTTTTCGCCGGTCACCAGCTCGTAGAGGATCACGCCCAGTGAGAACACGTCTGCGCGGCCGTCCACGGGACGGCCTTTCACCTGTTCGGGAGACATGTAGCTGGGCGTCCCGATGATGTGTCCGGTCTGCGTGCCGCCGCGCTCGAGGATCTTGGCGGTGCCAAAGTCGGTAATCTTCACCGTGTCCAGCTCGCCCAGCAGGATGTTGGCGGGCTTGACGTCGCGGTGGACGATGTTGCGCTGGTGAGCATAGTCCAGCGCGCGGCAAGCTTGTTCCATCAGCCGCAGCAGCCGCGGCAGCGGAAAAGCCTGCTTCTCGTCCATCATCGCCTGCAGGCTGCGCCCGGCGACGTACTCCATGGTGATGTAGAACAGGTCGCCATCTGCTCCGGCATCGTAGATGACCACGATGTTGGGATGGCTCAGCAGGCCGGCGGCGCGCGTCTCAATGTGAAAGCGGTTGAGCAGCTCGGGCTTGGGCGTGGTCCCGCCCATATCCTCGAGCCGCATGGTCTTGATGGCTACGGTGCGGCCGATGAGCGGGTCAATGGCCTTATACACCACGCCCATGGCGCCGCGGCCGATCTCTTCCTGCAATTCGTAACGTCCTGCTTTGCGTTGTTCCATGCCAGTCAGGGAGTGCGCGGAGGGCCCGGTCGTTTCCTGAACGCGGCCCGCAAGAGGATTTCCCGTCGAAATCTCGGCGGGATTCTCATCCGCAGGGAACGCCGGGCGTGCGAGCCGGGTCGAGGCCAGCCGGGCCAGTGCGCGGTTCCTATCCTCAGCCGATAAAGGGCCGATAAAGAGGAAGATACGCCTGCCCGGGTGGTTGGTCAACGATGTGGCGCGGGCGCTGTGCCTGACCGCGCAAGATGTGGCTGTAGTGGAGGGCACTACGGCCTGTACATCTATTCAATGCGCACCGCTTAGAGGTCACGCAGGCGGTGCAGGACCGTGGCAATTTTCTCCGCGCCCTTCTGCACGTCCACCTCTTCGGTGTCGTCGGTGATTCCGTAAGCCTCGTTGATCTGTACGGCGTATTCCTGCGGTGATTTCGAGAAGTGCCCGTCCTGGTCTTTTACTTTGCTGGCGTGACACTCCAGGTAGCCTTCGATAAAACCAATCTGTGCGGGAGGCTCGGCGTCGAACCAGAACCTGCCGTCGAAGCCTTCATGCGGCTCGCCCTTCGACCCGCCGGCGGGAGACTGGCTTGTGCTTCCCTGCCCGGCGGCGCCGAGAATGGCCTCGAGCGCTTCAGAAACTCCCTGCTGGCGGTTCTCCGCGCTCTGCTTGAAGTGCTCATTCAGCGCATCGATGTAGGACTGCACACTCTTGGTGAACGCCGCGGGGCCTTGGAACTCGGACACGTAACAGTCCGCGTAGCCGGAAATAAAACCGTACTGCTCCCAGGAGCCGAGGCTCAGCCACCAGTCGCCGTCGTGCGCTTTGCGCTCGGGCTGCTGTGGGAAGGCATACGCCGGAGCCAGCATCATCGCGGCCAGAAGGAGGAGAAGTGCGGTGAAGCGAATCATGCTCATTTCCTCACGACAATTTCATGGATGCCTTACTGCGTATGAATGTGAACCAGCGGCTCGGCGGGCGCGCGTGCCGGCGCAGGCTCCAGCGTCTGCGGCGCGCGCCAGTGGTCGATATAAGAAGTCTGCTGCACGCAGGAAATGGTGCACCGCGGCGCGCAGGGCTTGCGCGTGTAAAACTCGCGGCCGAGTTGCTCGCGGGTGTACTCGGCGAGAGGGATTCCCGGCCACCCGCGCTGCTGAGAACAGTAATGCACCAGGCCATCTTCGCAGACGTAGAGGTAGCGCGAGCCGGCGCGGCATCGCCATTCATTAGGCTTACCCCGCGCCAGGTTGCGCTGGAAATGGTTGAAGCGCGCGTAGGAGCGCTTGCCGGTGGCCATGATCTGGTCGAAGACAGCCTGCTCAGCCGGGGCCAGCGGCTTGAGCTGCCCCGAGCCGTCGTGGATGATGCCCACCGTGCTGGTAAATCCCAGTTCGATGGCGCGGCGCGCCACGGCCAGCGCGTCCTGCGGGTCGCTCACCCCGCTGCCCACCACGCTGTTGATGTTGACGTGGAATTCGGCTAGCTCGGCCAACAAGTGCAGCTTCTGGTCGAGAACCTTGAGACTCTTCTTCGAAACATCGTCCGGCTGGACGTTGTCGATGCTGATCTGCACATGGTCGAGGCCGGCGCGGTTCAGCCGCTCGATGCGCTCGGCAACCAGCAGGTAGCCGTTGGTGATCAGCCCGGCGATGATTCCGTGATGCCGGATGCGGGCGATGATTTCGTCCAGTTCGGGATGCAGCAACGGCTCGCCGCCGCTGATGGTGATTAGCGAAGTGCCGAACGACGCCAGGCGGTCGATCCGGCGGAACATTTCCTCTGCCGGCACGGGATCGGAAAAGTCGTCGAACTCGTTGCAATAGGTGCAGGCCAGGTTGCAGCGGCGAATGGGGATGATGTGCGCCTGGACGGTGTGGCGCGTCGAGAGCAGCGCCTTGCCCACCAGCCAGAGCTCGCGCACGCGCCGCCGCGCGAAAATAAAGCGTCCCCGCAGTGTGTCGCGCTTCCCCATTTTTTCCTTTTCCGTCAATCGCGCCGGACCGGCTTCCCCCTGTCCGTCATTTCTCTCACGCGCGATGCCCCTGGGAGAGCTATTTATTATGCCCCACAGGGCCTCCGCCCTCCAACCGCGGCGGGGGTAGCAGTATCCATCTTGTTCGTGGGGTTGCATTCCTGGAGTACGGCGGCTTGCCGCCGCGTATTTTGTGCACGGCTGGTCGATGGCCACGGCAGACTCTCGGTCGCTGGATGGATGGTGTTGGCGCCGCAACCGCGGCGGCAAGCCGCTGCACTCCAGGAAATCTCCGCACATCACATTTGGGAATTTGTCTTCACAAAAAGCGCCTTGTAATCCCGAGGCGGGGTGGCGAAAATCCAATCCGCACCTAATTCTTAGAATAAGGAGTCGTCTGATAATGCACTCTTCCGGAGAATCTTTTTCGTCATCTTATGCGCACTTTGCGAAGCATCCTCTCTCTTTCGCGCTGCTTCTGGTCCTTGGCTCTTTCCTCCTCTCTGAGGTGGCATTCTCGAAACAAGCATCTGCCGATGCGCTGCGGCAAGCCGATATCAACTTCTCCACAGCCGCCAAGCGCGATGGCCTCAATGGCTGGCTTTCCTACTTCGATGAGCAGGCCATCATTGACCGCGGCGGCGCCTGCGTAACCGGAAAGCAGGGTCTGCGCGAGTTCTACACGACCTTGTTCTCCCGCAAAGATCTGGATTTCACCTGGGCGCCCGATGCCGGCGTCCTCTTTGAATCCGGCGAGCTGGGTTACACCTCCGGCCACTACCGGCTGGCATTCACGAAGGATGACGGGGCGCGAGTGGTGCAGACGGGAAACTACATCACCGTGTGGAAAAAACAGGCTGACGGCTCGTGGAAAGTTCAATCGGACTTCGGCAGCCAAGCTACGACCACTACTTCGGATCCGCCGAAGAAGTAGCCGCAGGCGTTTTTCCGCTCCGGCGGGCGCGCTTGACCGCGGAGTACAGGTCGGCGATCGAATAGGTGACTCCGACGAAGACGCGCTTGTGCGGCGCGCCCGCGGTGAGGCCGGCGTCTATCCCGCCGTCCAGGACCAGCCGCGGCGACACCTGAACCGTAAGCGCCCAGAGGGTGGAGACAAATCCCGGCGTGGCAGCGTTTAGCCGCGTGTTTCCGTACAGCTCGCCGGTGATGCCCAGGGGCCCGCGCAAGGTGCGAGAAAAGGAAATATTCATTTGGAAGTAGTGGTCGAAGCCGGAGGAATTGGTGCGCCCGATCATAAAATAAGTTGCGTTACCGTCGAAATGTGTCCCCAACAAGTCTTTGCTGGCTAGAAATGTGAAGCCATGATCCACGCGCCCCGAACCCAGCCCCTTCTGCGGGCTTGCGGAAAGAAACTTGGCCGCGTAGCTGAATGCCAGTGCCGGGATGTGGGTGGTCTGGCGATAAAAGCGGATCTGTGGCCCCAACCAATTGTCGCCAAAGCCGCTCTGGGTGCCTGAAGTATCCGTCTGCGAAATAAAACTCGTGGTAGTCCAGCGCAGTTCGATGTCGCAGAGCATCCCGAACTTCAGCAAGCCTCCGAAATCGTGCTGGTGCACGCCCCGGCCGGGCCAAGTGCGGTCCCAACCGTATTCCAGCTCCAGCACGCCATACTGCGTGGTGTCGGCGGGATTGGCAATCGTGGGACGGTTCGGATTGGCAACGATGGCCGGCTTGGAGCAGCCTGTCTGCCGGCCAATCCACTGCGCGCGGAGTTCTGCTGTCTCTGCAAAGATGAAAATCGCCACCGTAAGCAGACAGAGCAGTACGTTTCTGATTCGACGAATCGAATTCGTCCGTTCAATCATGCATGGGTGTCCCGGCGAAGCGCATTCTACATCCTCCGCGGTTATAGGCTGAGCCAGTCTTCGCCCGGCAATGCCAAAGGTGATTTTCATCGACCCAGAGGGGTATACTCCCCCGATGCCAAACATCGATAAACATGCGCCGGGCGCGTTCTGCTGGATCGAGCTGGCCACTACAGACCAGAAGGCCGCCAAAGACTTTTACGGCTCACTATTCGGCTGGGGTGTAAGTGACATGCCCATGGGCCCCGGCGATTTCTACACCATGTTCAAGCTCGACGGCCGCGACACCGGCGCCGCCTACACGCTGCGGCCGGACCAGCGCGCCCAGGGCGTTCCGCCGCACTGGATGATCTACATCGCGGTGGAGAGCGCCGACCAGACCGCTGCCCGTGCTGCGGAACTGGGGGCCAAGGTGTTCGCGCCTCCGTTTGACGTTTACGATGCGGGCCGCATGGCCGTGCTCCAGGATCCTTCCGGCGCGGTGTTCTCAATATGGCAGGCGAAGAAGAACACAGGGATCGGGATCGCCGGAGTCCCCGGAACACTCTGCTGGGCGGACCTGAGCACACCGGACACGGCAAGCGCCACACGCTTTTACTCCGGCCTGTTCGGCTGGAAGCTGACTGCGGGCGAAAAAGATACGTCCGGCTATCTGCACATCCAGAACGGCGAGACATTTATCGGCGGAGTCCCGCCCGCCGCACACCGCGACCCCAGTGCGCCTCCGCACTGGCTGGCCTATTTCTACGTGGCCGACTGCGACGCTGTGGTGAACAAGGCGAAATCTCTTGGCGCGGCCGTATACCTGGAGCCCATGAGCATGGAAAATGTCGGCCGTTTTTCCGTGCTGGCCGACCCGCAGGGCGCGGTGTTCGCCGTCTTCCAAGAAACCAAGCGCGCCTGATTCGCGCACAGCAGAGACCGTCAAGCGAGCAGGTTGAACTCGCCGATGCAAGTCTCCCGGAGGGTCAAGGCTTCGCACTCCCGGTCCAGCGCGTCAAATTCCTCCTTCCACTGCGCCTGAAAAGCGGTGCAGGTCTCCAGTGAGCGCCAGTAATCGCAGGTGAGGTACCGGCCAGGAAGGCCGCGATCCTTGAGCAGTTCGGTCCGCACGTAGCCGGGCGCGCGTTGAAAAAGTTTCGCCCAGGCCCCTGCAGGCCCATACTCCTCTTCGAATCGCGCCTGGCATTCATTCTTGATTTCGAACGACCAGATGCGCACGTACACGCTGCACCCCTTGCGGTTATTTCACCGGCTGGGCTCATGGAAGAAATCATCTAAACTCGGCGCCCGCTGCTCACCGCCGTCCCGCCAGGGGTGTAGCCTACCGCAAAGTGGCAAAATGGCGCCCATTCTTCCGGAACTCTTCGGAAAAACATTTGATGTGGCACCTAAGTCCGTGCCTGGTCGAGTGGGAATCCGACAGGGGAATTCTTCACGATTACTGGCCGGCGCCTTCGGCGCAGCGCTTAATTGCGCGGAGCCACATGACCCGAATCAATGCGCTGCCGGGATAAATCACCCGCCAGTAATATCCGAATTTGCGCCGCGTGGAAGCATCCGTGGCGTACACGCGCGTCTCGGTGGTGACCACGCAGGCGCCGGGGCCATCGTCCGAGACCAGGAAGTTCATCGCGGCGATGGCAAAGCCGGGCGCGTGCGCGGCCTTGAAGTCTTGAGGTACCGGGGGCCTGCCGAGCCTGAACCCGGGTGGAGTGGCTACGGCTGTCCCGACGACAATCTCCCGTCCTGCCCTCTCCGCCAGCAGCACAAAGCCCGTCCGAGTGGCGACTTCGAGCAGCGGCAAGCGCTCCGAAGGGTTCAGGATGCTCTCCGGGCCGGGACGGCCGAAGCGGCGGATCCAGGTCAGCGTGCGGAACAACAGGATCTCGTCCGCCCGCACTCTCTTTATGGCCGTGTACGTTCGGCTGCAGGACGCCGCGACGCGGCTGGAGTGGAACTCGCCGAATTGCCATACCGGCGTGAATTGATCTAGCTCCGTCTGCGCCTCGGCGATCCGTGTCTCTTTGGCCGGCCATTGGAGGCCCACGCTGGCGAGGAGTATAGCGCCTCCCAACACAACGGCTGCGCGCGCCCGATTGGCGATGCCAAGAAATTTCAGCGGCTTCAGCAGCGAAATACAGGCCAGGAGAGCGGTGATCAGCCCCAAGTAGACCAGTACCGAAGGAAAGACTTTCATATTCCGCTGAGTCTTCAGTTCATCGCCGCACGAAGAAGAGTCCAGCCGGCGAAGCGAGCGCGCTCCACGCTGTACCCATCTCGCTCATAAGAATTAGGACCCCACTCCCGCGCACCGACAAAGGTTAGGTCGCCCCGAGTATGTTAGTCTAGTGGAAATCGTCCGTTGAACCGCCGGGCCTGTAGCTCAGATGGATAGAGCAGCGGTTTCCTAAACCGCGTGTCGGGAGTTCGACTCTCCCCAGGCCCACCATGTTTCCAAACTGCGTGTCGGTGGCTCCGCACCTTTCGCGGCGAAGGATTGTGCACCCGGCCGTAGTTCCTGTGGTAACTCTCTCAGAGAACCCCCACCATATTCCAGTAACCCACCGCGATGACCAGAGTGACCGCCGCGATTAACGCATAGGCGCTGGCCAGACGGGCCCGCTGGCCGGCGCTGAAAGCTTGTCCCTCGGTGATTCCCTCCCCCATGGCGATCCAGATGTTCTGATACGACACCCAGAACGGCACACTGGCCAGGAGCAGCGGCGCAACCACCAGCAACGGGCGAATCCCGGCCGTAGAAGCCACATCCACGATGGGCAGGAAGAGCACGGATATGGCGATAAACCCGCTGGGGTCCAGAAATCTAAGCAGCAGCATGGCCACGGCCAGCACCAGAAAAAATGCCACCGGTCTGAAGGTAAGCTGCTTCACCACCGGCACGGCGTAGCTGGTGAGCAAGTCGGTCATCTTGTATTCCTGGACGACGTTGGCCAGGCTGAAGATTCCGCCGAGGAAAAGCATCAGTGTCCAGGAAACGCCGGTCCCGATGTCCTTGTCGCCCACGATCCCAAACATGGTGAATACTGCCAGGCCCAGCATGCCAATCAAAAACCCGGGCAGATAGTGGATGCGATCTGTGGCCCAATAGGCGATGGAAACCAGGACGACAGCCGCGGTGATGAGCTCGTCCCGCTTGATGGCGCCGAGCGCGTGCAGTTCCCGCTTGGCGAACGCGCTGGAGACTTCCAGGCGCGATTCCGGCCGCAACACCAGCGGATTCACCGCAATCAACAGCACACAGAGAAGCAGGGTGGGAAATGCCAGCACCTGCGCGTAGCTCAGCCAGCTCAAGGCCAGTTGCTTGGACTGGAAGAGTGAATCCACCACCGGGCCAAACAACGAGCCGTAAAGAAACGCGCAGCCGGGAACCACAGCCATCTCAATGGCCGAGATCATGATCAACGCCGCGCCGCGGCTGCGTGGCGCCAGCTCCAGCGACTGCACCAGTGCCCAGGCAATGGGCACGATGATTGCCGTGCGCACGGTCATCGAAGGGATGCCCAGCGCCAGGACCAGCCCGATCACAAAAAATGCCGAAAGGATTCCCCGGTAGGTCGCGGGAAAAAGCGAAAGGATGTAGTAAGCCAGCCGCCGCGCCAGGCCGGTGCGCTGCATGGCAAACCCGTAGAAAAGCACGCAGAGCAGAATCCAGAACTGCGGGCTGGCAAAGCCGCCCAGCACCAGAGGCACGCGGATCCCGGCCAGAATCATCAGCGCCATCATCAGCACGGATGCCACGCCGTTGTTCATCACTTGGAAGGCCCACAGCAAGACCGTAAAGGCGGAGATGGCTACGACGTATTGCGCCGGCCGGGGAAGGACGCGGAGTGGAGGCAAAACCAGGATCGCCAGACCGGCCGCGGCCGCAACGCCGAATCCGATCCACCTGGATTTCATCTGAGAACTCATCGCGGTGCCTGCAACTGGCGAGACAGCGATGAGCAGCACCCCTTCATCTGCGACCCGCGCCCCGTGACGTCTTGCACAGCATTCTTGCGGGCGAATATATCATCACTGTCCTCTCTTCCAGGAATTCAGGCCTAAAAACAGGGCGCGACACTCCGGCGATTCAAGTACAATTTTGTCCGCTGTCCATCTCGAGCCGCGGGCGAATGGAGCCCGGAAATCAGGAAGTAATTTCGGCTCACCACACTCGCAAGAGATCGGAAGGCTGGGATGCCCTACTTCGACCGTGCCGTCGAGACCATGCCGCGCGAGCGGCTGCAGGCCATGCAGCTCGAAAAGCTGCGCGCGGTTATTTCCCAGCTTCTCGGGCGCAACCGTTTTTACACCAATAAATGGAAAGAGGCCGGCGTCGCGCCGGGAGACATCCGCTCGCTAGCGGACCTGGTGCGACTTCCCTTCACCACCAAGGCGGAGCTGGTCCAGGCGCAAGCTGATGCGCCGCCGTTCGGAACCAATTCGACCTTCCCGGAGACCGAGTACACGCGTTTTCACCAGACGTCGGGCACCACGGGCGCGCCTCTGCGCGTCCTGGACACGCAGGAGAGTTGGGACTGGTGGGGCAAGTGCTGGGGGTATGTACTCTCCGGCGCCGGCGTTACCTCCGCGGACCGCCTCTTCCTGGCTTTCGCCTTCGGCCCGTTCATTGGCTTCTGGGCCGCCGTGGAGGGAGCGAAACGCGTTGGGGCCACGATGATCCCCGGTGGCGGATGGGATTCGCTCCAGCGCCTGCATATGATGCGCGAGCTGCGCGCCACGGCGATCTGCTGCACCCCCACCTACGCCTTGCGCCTCGCTGATGTCGCCCGGCAGGAGAATTTCGATCTGAGCTCGATCCCCATCCGCACGCTAGTCCACGCCGGAGAACCCGGCGCAAATGTCGCGCACACCAAGGCGCGCATCGAGGCCGCCTGGGGCGCCAAGTGCTTCGACCACGCGGGTGCGTCCGAAGTGGGCGCGCACAGCTTCGAATGCGAAGTCCAGCCCGGCGGGATCCACGTCATCGAAAGCGAATTCATCGCCGAGGTGGTCGACCCTCAGACCGGGCGAGAAACGCCCCCAGGTGCAATCGGCGAGCTGGTGATTACCAATCTGGGCCGCCCCGGATTCCCCGTGGTCCGCTATCGCACCGGGGACCTGGTGCGCATGAATCTGGCTCCCTGCGCGTGCGGCCGCACCTTCGCGCGTCTCGATGGCGGCTTGCTGGGACGCAGCGACGACATGGTGACCATCCGCGGCGTCAACGTTTACCCCACCGCCATCGAAAATGTAATCCGTCAGTTCGCGAAAGTGGAGGAGTTCCAGATAACGGTAACGAGACGGCGGGAGATGCAGGACCTGGAAATACAGATCGAGATCGCGAATGCCGCGGATGCGGAGAGCATGCGGGCTCGCGTCGAACAGGCCATCCAGCACGCGCTCTCACTGCGTCCCACGGTCAGCTTGGCGGCGCCGGGAACTCTTCCCCGCTATGAAATGAAGGCCCGGCGCCTTCGGCGGCTCGACGGTTAGAACGAGAGCTTGGCGGCAAACTGGAGCTGCCGAGGATTGAAAGTGGTCCTCGGGCTGCCGAACCCCGGATTAGCTGGGTCCGCAACTCCATCTTTGTAGTGCCGGGGGGTACCTCCGATGAAATCCGGCGCAAAGTACACACTGAATACCTCGTCCACGTTTGCGCGGTTGAACAGATTGAACACCTCAGCGATCACCTGAATTCTCATCCGCTCTTTAATCCGGAAATACCGGGAAAGACGAAGGTCCGCGGACACCAGCTTGTCGCCGAAATATGTATTCCTCGCGGCGAGCCCCACGCGGTCGGTCACCGGATTGGTGTCGTTATTCACGTCAAACCCCGCAAAGATGGTGAAGGGGCGCGCGGCCTGCGCGGTGATAATGCTGCTCACTTCGAATTGCCGGAGAAAGGTCTTCTCCGGTCCCGTGGCGACAAAGTTGGCGATGAACCGGTGGCGAACATCCTGGTTCGAGTTGGCCCGCTCCAGGTTTCTCTTGAACAGATTCTGCGGGGTGCTGACGAACGTGGTGAAGGTCCCGTCATCCAGCGTCTTCGAAAAAGTGTAGTTGGCGTTCAGCCGGAAATACTTGCCGGCCTTTTCGCTGGCCTGAAGCGTGAAGCCATGGTAGATGGAGTTGCCGCTGTTGTCCGTGAAGTAGAAAAGGCCGGCGTTGTATTCCGGTCCATTGAACAAGGCCTTGCCGTTCGGGAGCGTCGCGCCACCGGTGCAGTTGACGAGGATGTCGTTCTTGGGATTTCGCGTCTGCGTGGCGCCCACTGGGCAGGAGACGTTTAAGTTCTCGGCGCGCACCAGCTTGTGCGCGGAAACAAATAGATACCCGGCGCTGACCGTCAGGCCCCTTCCAATTTCGCGGTCGATCTCCAGGCTGGCCTGTTCGGAATAGGATGTGCGGCTGTTGGGATCCACCCCGTCTGCGGCCACCGTGTTCAGAAACCTCCCCGTGGTAGCAGGGTTGGGAGGAAAGAAAAAGTTCGGGGGGACCTGGCCCGCAGCGACCGGGCCACCCGGGCCCATTCCCCCGACGAGAAAGTTACGGGCATCAACCGCCGCATTCGACAAAAAGCCAGGCCCTCCAGGAACCGTGGGGTCCTGGTTGAGACTATATCCCGCAGTGTTCGCGCCTTGCCGCGAGCCCGGAAAGGCGGCCTGATCACAAGGAGCGCCAGGAGCAATGGCCGTGTTGGTAGAATCAAATATGTGGCAGATCTGCGACGGCGGCCGTTGCGGAGAAGTCACGAAGAAGAAACCAAGATTGTAACGGTCGTAGAACAGCCCGCCTCCGGCGCGAATGACCGTGTGTTTGTCCGGGGAGTAGGCCAGGCCGAATCTGGGCGCAAAGTTATTCAGGTCGTGTTTGACTTGTTGGGTAAGACCTCCCTCGAAATCCCACCGCAAGCCGTAGTTCATCGTCAGCTTGGGAGTGACCTTCCACTGATCCTGGGCAAAGAATCCATAATAAGAGTGGTTCAGGTGGACCCTGAAGTCTTCCGCGCGGGAAGGCAGAAATGCGTTTTCAAAAGTTGTCGGGATAACCGGTGGAAGACTGCCCTCAGCGACCGGGCCGTTTCCCAGCGGTGCCCCCCAGAAGATAATCGGCACTCCATTGAGCACCGGCGGGAGCGGACACACATCCCCGGGGTTGGGTGATGGCGCTATCATCGCCGCCGGGTTCACGAAGTTGGCAAAGGCCACCAGGCAGTTGATCCCCGGGACAATGATGCGCATGGGGGTGAATCCGGGCCAGAGGACCTTATCGCGGAGGAAGTTCGTGTCCACACCGAAATTCACAACGTGAGAGCCCTTGACCCAGGACACGGTGTCCGAGAACTGCAGGCGGGACTCGCCGATAAAATCGAATACTCCGAAGTTGTGGCCAAACAAGAGCGAGTTGGGGATGTCCAGGTTGGGCTGGCCGGTAACTCCGGGGAAGTCATACGACCGGTGAGCGAACTGGAACAAGAAAGTATTGATAAAGTTTGGTTTGAGCTGCGAAGAGAGCATCGCAACCACAGACTGATCGCGAAGGAAGAGGTTATGCCCGCTGCTCGGGGCGCCGATGCCGCCCCCATCCAGCGTGTTTCCTACCAGCACATTCAAGTCGCGGGCATCCAGAACGTTGTAGCGCACCGTCAGCCGGTGCTTGTCAGTGAGTTGGTGATCGAGCTTGATAAAGCCGTTATCGGTGTCGGCGGTCTTGAGGACGTTGAGATTTTCGTTCGCGCCTCCCACCGTGTTTGGCAGAAGGGCGGTCTTGGCCAGATTGATGAGTGTCAGGTCGTTCCTGAGAGTGGCCGGGAAGGTTGGCGCCTCGCCCCGCCGCTGGCCTTCGTAGTTCATGAAGATAAAGGTCTTGTCCTTCTTGATTGGACCTCCGAGAGTAACGCCGAACTGGTTTTGCCGCAGAGTATTTGGCAGCGGCGCGGGCAGCAGGAGCGATCGCGCGTTCGTGGCGTTGTTTTGCAGGTAGTCATACACCGAGCCGTGCCACTCATTCGTGCCCGACTTGGTGACGATGTTCACGATCCCGCCGAGCGCCCGGCCATAATCCGCTCCAAAACTGTTGTTCACCACACGGAACTCGCTGACCGCTTCCTGCGAGGGCGTGCCCCGTTGGGAAGACGTCACCGTATTGATGGTATCCGCGCCATCCACGGTGACGATATTGCTGAAGTCGCGCATGCCGCCAAAGGAGACGCGGGTGACCTCAAACTCCGTGAACGTGGACTGCAAGCTGGTCCGCCCGGTGGCAACTCCCGGGGTCAGGAGAGCGAAATCAGTGAATAATCTGCCGCTGATGGGAAGGGATCCGATCTGGTTGGAATCAATGACCTGGCTGATTTCAGTGCGCGAGGGTTCGACAGGCGGCGCTTCGCCGGTGACCGTGACTTGTTCACCGCGCGAGGCGACTTTCAAGGTCACGTCGATGGTGGCCGTCTGGCCCACACTCAATGTGATCCCGGTCTGCGTGTAACTCGCGAAGCCGGTATAGGCGACCTTCAGCTCGTAGCGCCCAGGAGGCAGACTGGGTAACACGTAAAACCCGGAGTCATTGGAGGTCGCGGTGTAGACACGATTGGTGTCCATCTCCCGCAGGGTGAAGGAGGCCTTGGCAACCGAGCCTCCGCTCTCGTCCCGCACGGTCCCGTTGAGTTGGGCGAAGCCGGTGACCTGGGCGGAAGCGCACGGCGCCTGCAGGGCCAGAATCGCCACAACAACCAAGGCACTCCAATTCCAAGCTGATTTCATACATCTCCTCTCTGTGCTGCGAGCGTTAAGCCGACGTTTGCGCAGGGCAAATCAAACTCAAGCCTGATTCTTTGCGGCCGGAAGGGGCGGATTTTGGATGATTGAGGTTCGCTTGCAGCGCGACTCGCGCGGGCACGGATAGGATCGCAGTCCGAACATCTCCGGCGGATTGCGCTCATCCGCGGTCGCGCGCTGCGGATTAATGAAAAGGCGAACGGATGGGGCAGACGAACAAGGGTGCGCACCGGCAGGACGACGCTTACCGGACGGTCGTTCATGGCTCCCATCACCCCGCAGGTTCTACCGGGATTTGAATCCGGCAGACCGCCCACGCCCGAATCTGCAGGGCATGTTAGGAAGTGGAGTTCTCGCTGTCAAGAGCTTTCTCAGTTTGTTTGACCAAGCGTTCAAAAACTTCAAAAGCATTGTCCTGTAGCCGCCCTGGTCCGCTGTGCTATGCTGTCGGCAGAAAATCCCATGTCTGACTCAGCGGACAAGTATGCGAAGAGGCGGCTGGAAATCCTGAGGAGCGCGGCGGCAGCCTTTCGCCGCCACGGCTACTACGGTTCCACGGTCGGTTCCATCGCTCGCGCTTTGCGTATGAACAAGGGGAACCTCTACTACTACTTCCGAAACAAGGAAGAGATTCTTTATTTCTGTCACGATTATTCGCTCGATCTTCTGCTCGAGTTGCTGAAAAAAACGGAAAGACGCGACTGCCCTCCCGATGAAAAGCTCCGTACGTTGATCGTCGCCTTCGTTCATATGATTATCGATGAGCTGCGCGGAACAGCGTTGACCCTGGACCTGCAGGCCCTGTCTCCGCCACGCTTGCGCAAAGTCATCGCCAAACGCGACAAATTTGATCGCGGCATTCGCCGCATCCTCCGCAGCGGAATGGAGACCGGCGTCTTCCGCGCGGGCGATCCCAAACTGCTTACCTTTGTGATCCTCGGATCGGTAAACTGGATTCCCCGCTGGTTTGACCCTCGCGGCCCGGCCCATTCCGACGAGATCGGCCAGGCATTCGCCGATTACCTGATCACGGGACTGTTGCACTCCGGCAGCGAGAATCGCCAGGCACGCCGCTTCCCTTCCCCGGTTCTGACCAGGCGAGCAGCCAGCTAGCGGCCGGCGGTTATCCTCAGAACTCCCCGGCTCGTTTGCAGGCCCTCTTCTTCACTCTGCCTGACGTAGCCTTGTAATCCTCGCGGCTCCCCAACGAATTCACGCAAGTCTGGCGTAAACTATTCCGGCCTCGGCGAACTGCGGAAGTGGGCCTGATACCCACCGGTTTTTTCCGGTTGCAGGTTCCATCATGCCGGGGCGCCAAAGGAGAGGAATCAGACATGGGTTACCACTACGCAGTGCTTGGCGCGGGAAGACAGGGCACCGCCGCGGCTTACGATTTCGCCAGCCACGGCGACGCCAGCCGTGTGTCGCTCGCGGACCTCAGCCTCGAGCAGGCCAAGACCGCCGCTGCGCGCGTGAACTCGCTGGCCGGCAGAGAAATTGCTTTTGCTTCGCAACTCAACGTGAAGGACTCCCAGGCCGTCGTCCAGTTCCTGCGTGGCGTGAACGCCTTCGTCAGCGCCGTGCCCTTCTACCTGAACTTGGACATTGCCCGCGCCGCCATCGAGGCCGGCGCGTCCATGGCCGACCTGGGCGGAAATACGGCGATTGTGTTTGATGAGTTGGCGCTCGACGAACAAGCGCGGCGCGCCGGCATCACCATCATCCCCGATTGCGGTATGGTGCCCGGTCTGGGGACGTCGGTGTGCGTCGCGGCCATGGAGATGGTGGAAAACCCGCGCGACGTTTACCTGTGGGATGGCGGCCTGCCGCAGAATCCGATCGAGCCCTGGAACTACATTCTCACCTTCCATTTCGAAGGCCTGATCAACGAATACTTCGACACCACGGAGTTTCTTCGCGACGGAAAGATCGTGAATGTGGGTTGCTTCGACGAATACGAGCTGGTGGAATTCCCACCTCCGCTTGGCCAGTTGGAAGCATTCTCGACTGCCGGCGGGACGTCCTCTGCGCCGCGAACTTTTCTCGGCAAGCTGCGCACCTATCAGAACATGACGCTGCGTTACAAAGGTCATGTTGCGCAATGGAAAGCATTCCGCGACGCCGGCCTATTTGCTACCAAGCCGGTCGCGGTGAAAGGCGGCTCGGTGCGGCCTCGCGACGTTCTGGAAGCTTTGCTCGATCCACAGCTCCGCGCGCGCCCCGGCGAAAAGGATGTTTGCATCATCCGCGCAAAGGCGGTAGGAGAGTCAGGCGGTCATACGGCCGAGGCGGTCGTGGACCTCTTCGATTATTACGACGACAAGACCGGCTTCACTGCCATGGAACGCACCACCGGCTGGCACGCCGCGATCATAGCCATCCTCATGGCCCGCGGCGAAATCCGCAAAGGCGCGGTCCCCGTCGAGCTGGCCGTTACCGGTAAGCGCGTGCTCGAGGAATGCCGCGCGCGCGGAATGAAGATCGCGCAAACGCTGCGGCCACGTTAAGGCCCGTGCGCTGAAAGGCGTAAGACCGTGGGCGCCGCGCAAGATTTCTGCAGACGGCATCGGTGAATCCCCGAAACGCTTTTGTTTTCCTCAACATCTAACATATATGAGGTTATGATTTACCCCCAGGTTCGGGAAGAGGCTCGCGCCGGGCACAGCTCACGAAACAGAGGACCCGGTCGTCGGCGAACTGTGGTGAAGCGGCGATTCTCCGCGAAAATGCGGCACGAGAGAGCCAGCGATTTTTTCCATTTACTCCAATTTGACTCCCCGATCGTGGCTGGGGATTAGGTTAAGAATGAGAGCAAAATGCCGGAGCAATTCACGGATCGTCCACCGAAGGAGGCAGTCGTGACGCGCGTCGAGGGATCCGCGGGGACCGGCAAGCGGTCTTCGGCAGGTCTCGTGCTGCTGGCGTTGGTGGCGGCGGCGTGCGTTGCAGGCTTCTTCGGCTGGCGGAGCATGCAAAAGAAGCAGCAGACGCAGGCCGCCGGCTTGGACCCTTCCAAGCGTGCCGTCCCCGTGGTCGTGGCCAATGTCGAGCAGCGCGATCTGCCCGTTTATCTCGAGGGGCTCGGCTCGGTCGTGGCTTACAACACAGTCACTGTCAAGAGCCGGGTGGACGGCCAGCTAGTGCAGGTGGCATTCCGTGAAGGCCAGGAAGTGAAAGAGGGGGATCTTCTTGCGGTCATCGATCCCCGGCCGTTCGAAGTCGCTTTGAGCCAGGCCGAAGCGGGGATCTACCGCGACCAGGCCCAGCTTGCCGACGCCAAGCTGAACCTGGAACGCTACAGCGGGCTGTTCAAAGAAGGAGTCGTTTCCCAGCAGCAGTACGACACGCAACGCGCGCTGGTCGCCCAGCTCGATGGCTCGGTGCGCTCCGACCAGGCGCAGATCAACAGCGCCAAGCTTCAGCTCGTCTACTGCCATATCACCGCACCTATCAGCGGGCGTATCGGCCTGCGGCTGGTGGATTCCGGCAACATTGTGCACGCCAACGACGCCAACGGGCTGCTGGTCATCACCCAGCTTCAGCCCATCACTGTCATCTTTTCTCTGCCCGAGGACAATTTGCAGGTGGTCGCTCGACGCATGCGCGAAGGGACATTGCGCGTGGATGCGCTGAGCCGCGACCCTCACACCCTGCTGGCCAAAGGCTCGCTGCTGACCATGGACAACCAAATTGACTCGTCCTCCGGCACCTTTCGCCTGAAAGCCGTCTTCGACAATCAGGATCGCGTGCTGTGGCCGAACCAATTCGTCAATGCCCGCTTGCAGGTGGATCTAAAGAAGAACGACACGGTAGCGCCCGCCTCGGCCATCCAGCGCGGCTCCCAGGGCACTTTTGTTTATGTCGTGAAGCCCGACAAGACTGTTGACGCTCGTCCGGTGACCGTTGAATTCATCCAGGGCGGCGTGGCCTCCATCGCCAGCGGCCTTTCTCCCGGAGAGCAAGTGGTCACCGACGGCCAGGATAAGCTGCAAAAAGGCAGTCTGGTCGAGCCGCGCCAGGATACGCGTACCGGATCTGTGCCGGCGCAGTAACCGGAATTCCAGTCATGAATCCATCACGGCTGTTCATTCTTCGTCCGGTGGCGACCTCACTTCTTATGGTGGGTCTGATGCTGGTCGGCATTGTGGCCTACCAGCAATTGCCCGTCTCCGCGCTTCCGCAGGTGGACTATCCCACCATCCAGGTGCTCACCTTCTACCCCGGCGCGAGCCCCGATGTGATGGCCTCCTCGGTGACCGCGCCGCTCGAACGGCAATTCGGGCAGGTCCCCGGCCTCAACCAGATGACCTCGACCAGTTCCTTCGGCGGCTCGCTGATCACCCTGCAATTCACCCTCGATCAGAACATTGATGTCGCCGAACAGCAGGTGCAGGCCGCCATCAACGCGGGGGCCACTTTTCTTCCGCGTGACCTCCCCAACCCGCCGATTTACAGCAAGGTGAATCCCGCCGACGCGCCGGTCCTGACTCTGGCGCTGACCTCGGACACCTTGCCGCTGGCCAAGGTCGAGGATCTCGCCGACACCGTCCTGGCGCAGAAAATCTCCCAGCTTCCCGGCGTGGGATTGGTCACCATCAGCGGCGGCGAAAAACCCGCCGTGCGCATCCAGGCCAATCCCACCGCGCTGGCCTCTTACGGCCTGAGTCTGGAAGACCTGCGCAGCGCCCTGGCCTTGGCCAATGTGGATCAGGCCAAGGGAAACATCGACGGCCAGCGCCAGGCCTATACCATCGGCGCCAATGACCAGATCTTTTCCGGGGCGGAGTACGAGAAAGTGATCATCGGCTATAAGAACGGCGCGCCCATCCGCGTCCAGGATGTGGCCAAGGTCGTAGATGGCGTCGAGAATGTGAAGCAGGCGGCGTGGAGGAACGACAAGCCCTCGGTCATCGTCAACATCCAGCGGCAGCCCGGGGCCAACATCATCAACGTGGTGGACCGCATCGAGAAACTGATGCCCCAGCTCACCGCCACCCTCCCTCCCTCGGTGCGGGTTGCCGTGCTCACCGACCGCACCATCACCATCCGCGCCTCGGTTGCCGACGTGCAGTTCGAGCTGATGCTCACCGTCGGGCTGGTAGTGATGGTCATTTTTCTTTTTCTGCGCAATCTCTCCGCCACGGTGATCCCCAGCGTGGCCGTGCCCCTCTCCCTGGTGGGCACCTTCGGAGTGATGTACCTGCTGAACTACTCGCTCGACAACCTCTCGCTGATGGCCCTGACCATCTCCACCGGATTCGTGGTGGACGATGCCATCGTGATGATCGAAAACATCAATCGCTATATCGAAGCTGGTGATTCCCCGCTGGAAGCGGCGCTCAAAGGTTCCGGGCAGATCGGCTTCACCATCGTCTCGCTGACCGTCTCGCTGATTGCCGTGCTCATCCCCCTGCTGTTCATGGGCGACATCGTTGGCCGCCTCTTCCGCGAGTTTGCGGTCACACTCAGCGTGACCATTCTGGTTTCCGCGTTCGTCTCGCTCACGCTTACGCCGATGATGTGCGCCAAGCTCTTGCGCCACAAGAAAGAGGCCAAGGAAGGCGCGCTCTACCTCGCCTCGGAGCGCTGGTTCAACTCGGTCCTCGAGCGTTACGCCACATCCCTGCAGTGGGTCCTGCGCCACCAGACGGCGACGCTGTTGGTCACGGTTGGCACCCTGGTGCTGACCGTCTATCTCTATGTCATCGTGCCCAAAGGTTTCTTCCCGGTGCAGGATACGGGACTCATCCTCGGCGTATCCGAAGCTCCGGAGAGTATTTCGTTTTCGGGCATGGCCGGCCGGCAACAGGCCCTGGCCAGCGTGATCCTGAAAGATCCGGAAGTGGACAGTCTGTCTTCGTTCATCGGCGTGGATGGGACCAATATGACTCCCAACAGCGGGCGCATCCAGATCAACCTCAAGCCGCGCAATCTGCGCAGCTCGACAGTCTCCGAAATAATCCGCCGCCTGCAAACCTCCCTGGCCCAGGTCGAGGGCATCACCCTGTACATGCAGGCCGTTCAGGACCTCACCGTGGAGGACCGCGTCAGCCGGACGCAATACCAGTACAGCCTGGAAGACGCCGATGCGCGAGAGCTTGCCGACTGGACGCCGCGCATGGTGGACAAGCTGCGCAGCCTGCCGGAACTACGCGATGTGGCCAGCGACCTGCAAAGCCGCGGCCTCAAGGCCGACCTGGTCATTGACCGCGACACCGCCTCGCGCCTGGGCCTCACCCCGCAGGTGATTGACGACACGCTCTACGACGCCTTCGGCCAGCGCCAAGTCTCCACCATCTTCACGCAGTTGAATCAATACCACGTGGTCCTGGAAGTGGCGCCCGAGTTCCGCCAGAACCCCGATGCGCTCAAGAACATCTACGTGCGCTCGAACACCGGCCAACAGGTTTCGCTCAGCACCTTTGCGCACTTTGAAACCGGGACGGCGCCGCTGGCCATCAACCATCAGGGACAGTTCCCGGCAACCACACTCTCGTTCAATCTCGCTCCGGGCGGCTCGCTGGGTGCGGCGGTGCTGGCCATCGAAAACGCGGGGCGGGAGATCGGCCTCCCGCCCAGCATCCAGGCGAGCTTCCAGGGAACCGCCGCGGTATTCCGCAACTCGCTGGCCAACGAGCTGTGGCTGATTCTCGCCGCGGTGGTTACCGTCTACATCGTGTTGGGCGTGCTCTACGAGAGCTACATCCACCCCATCACCATTCTCTCCACGCTGCCTTCGGCCGGAGTGGGTGCAATTCTTTCCCTGCTCTTCTTCAAGATGGACCTGGGAGTGATCGCCCTGATCGGCATCATCCTGCTGATCGGCATCGTCAAGAAGAACGCCATCATGATGATTGACTTCGCTCTCGACGCGGAGAGGCAGGAAGGCAAGCCGCCCGACGAGGCCATCTATCAAGCCTGCCTGCTGCGCTTCCGGCCGATCATGATGACCACCATGGCCGCGCTGTTCGGCGCCTTGCCGCTGGCCATGGGCCGCGGGACGGGATCGGAGCTGCGCCACCCGCTGGGGATCACCATCGTCGGCGGGCTGCTGGTGAGCCAGTGGCTCACCCTGTACACCACGCCGGTGGTCTATCTGGCGTTTGACCGTCTGGCCAGACGTCTCAGCCCAGCGCGGGCCGCCAGTCCTGTCGCCGCCGCGGAAGCGGGAGACTAACCGTGGGTTTCTCCGCTTTTTTCATTCGCCGGCCAGTCGCTACATCACTTCTCACTATCGCCATCCTTCTGGCCGGCGTGCTGGGCTACCTCATGTTGCCTGTGGCGCCTCTTCCCCAGGTCGAGTTTCCAACCATCTCGGTCGGCGCCGGACTGCCCGGCGCCAGCCCCGAGACCATGGCCTCAGCAGTGGCAACCCCTCTCGAACGCCAGTTCGGGCGCATCGCCGGCGTGACGCAGATGACTTCCACCAGCCAGCTCGGCTCTACCGGAGTCGTGCTGCAATTTGATCTCAACCGCAACATTGACGCCGCTGCGCGGGACGTGCAGGCGGCGATCAACGCCGCCCGCGGGCAGTTGCCCAGCAACCTGCCCAGCAATCCCACTTGGCGCAAGGTGAACCCGGCCGATGCGCCGATCATGATCCTTGCGCTCACCTCAGACACTGCCACGCAGCCGCAGATGTACGACTTCGCCGATTCCATCCTGGCGCAAAAGCTGGCCCAGGTGGAAGGCATCGGTCAAGTCTTCGTCGGCGGCAGCGCGCGCCCGGCGGTGCGCGCGGAGGTCAACCCGCTGCTGCTCAGCAAGCTCGGCCTCGGACTCGACGTGGTGCGAATCGCCCTGGGCGCCGCAAACGCCAACCGGCCGAAGGGCGAACTCGCGGACTCCGCCTCGAGCTGGCCGTTGCTTACCAACGATCAGCTTTTCAAGGCCGCCGACTATCGCCCGTTGATTATCGCCTACCGCAACGGAGCGCCGGTGCGGCTCTCCGACGTGGCCGAGGTCACCAACTCGGTTGAAGACACGCGCAACGCGGGGATCGCCAACGGCAAGACGGCGGTGCTGCTGGTGATGTTTCGCCAGCCGGGCGCCAACATCATCGCCACGGTGGACCGCGTCCGCGCGCTTCTGCCGCAATTGCAGGCCTCGATTCCGCCCTCCATCCCCATCTCCGTGGTGTTGGACCGCACGCTGACCATCCGCACCTCGATCGCCGACGTGGAGTGGACGCTGGTCATCTCCATCGTGCTGGTCATCCTGGTGGTCTTCGTGTTTCTGCGCAACGTGTGGGCCACCTTGATCCCCAGCGTGGCCGTCCCGCTATCCCTGATCGGAACGTTCGGGGCCATGTATCTGTTCGGCTACTCGATTGATAACTTCTCGCTGATGGCCTTGACCATCTCCACCGGGTTCGTGGTGGATGACGCCATTGTGGTCATTGAAAACATCACCCGCTACCTCGAGAAGGGATATTCGACCATGGAGGCGGCACTACAAGGCTCGCGCGAGATCGGGTTCACCGTCCTCTCCATGAGCACTTCCCTGGTCGCCGTGTTCATCCCCATCCTGCTGATGGGAGGCATCGTCGGCCGGCTGTTCCGCGAGTTCGCCGTCGTCCTAAGCGTTGCCGTGGGCATCTCCTTGGTCATCTCGCTGACCACCACGCCGATGATGTGCGCAAGATTCCTGAAGCACGAAAAGAACCGCGCCCATGGCATGCTCTACCGCGCCAGCGAGGCAGCGTTCAACTGGGTCCTCGCCCAATATGACCGCAGCCTGCGCCGCGTCCTCCAGCACCAGCCGCTGGTGCTCTTCATCACCATCGCCACCGTGTGCCTCAACATCTATCTCTTTACGGTGATTCCCAAGGGCTTCTTCCCACAGCAGGATACTGGGCGTCTCGGCGGGGGAGCCCAGGCGGCGCAGGATGTCTCCTTCCAGGCCATGCGGCAGAAGATGTTCCAGTACGTGGATATCGTAAAGACCGATCCCGCCGTGGATAGCGTCGTTGGTTTCACCGGCGGCAGCAGCGCCACCAACACCGGGCGGATGTTCGTTTCGCTCAAGCCGCTCAACGTGCGCAAGGTCTCCGCAGATGAGGTCATCAACCGCCTGCGGCCCAAACTCGCCCGCGTCCCCGGAGCCACGCTATTTCTGCAGGCGGTGCAGGACGTGCAGATCGGCGGGAGGTTCGGAAACGCGCAGTACCAATACACCTTGCAGGGCGATAACCTCGAGGACCTGCTCGAGTGGGCTCCGCGTATGGAGCAAAAGCTGCGCGCGCTTCCCCAGCTTCGCGACGTCTCCACCGACCAGCAGAACCGGGGCCTCCAGGCTTCCCTGGCGATCGATCGCGATACCGCCAGCCGGATGGGACTGACCCCGCAGGCCATCGACAACGCGCTCTACGACGCTTTCGGCCAGCGCCAAGTCTCCACCATCTACAGCGGGCTCAACCAGTATCACGTGGTGATGGAAGTCGACCCCAAATTCGGGCAGACCCCCGATGCCCTGCGCAACATTTATGTCCGCACTCCGGACGGCCACCAGGTGCCGCTCAGCGCCTTCACCCACTATGCCCCCACGACCACGGCGCTGGCCGTCAGCCACCAGGGACAATTCCCCGCGGTGACGCTCTCGTTCAATCTGGCTCCCAACGTGGCGCTGGGGCTGGCGGTCACCGCAATCGAAAATGCGGCACATTCCATCGTCCTTCCATCCAGCATCCATCCCAGCTTTCAGGGCACCGCCCAGGCCTTCCAAACTTCTTTGGCCAGCGAACCGTGGCTGATCCTGGCGGCGCTGCTAACCGTTTACATCGTGCTGGGGATGCTCTACGAGAGCTATGTCCACCCCATTACCATAATTTCCACGCTGCCATCCGCAGGCGTCGGCGCGCTGCTCGCGCTGCTGCTATTCCGCACCGAGCTGACCATCATTGCCCTGGTGGGAATCATCTTGCTGATCGGTATCGTCAAGAAAAACGCCATCATGATGATCGATTTTGCGGTGCAGACCGAGCGCAATGACGGCAAGTCGCCGGAAGAGTCCATCTATCAGGCCTGCCTGATGCGTTTCCGGCCGATCATGATGACCACCATGGCCGCGCTGTTCGGCGGGGTGCCGCTGGCCGTGGGCACGGGAACGGGTTCCGAGTTGCGGCGGCCGCTCGGCATCGCCATCGTAGGCGGGCTGATCGTCAGCCAGATGCTTACCCTCTACACCACGCCGGTGGTTTATTTGTACCTGGACCGCTTCCGTCTGTGGGCCCTCGGGCGCAAAGCAGCACACGCCGCCGGGCATGGTGCCCCTGCATCTCCAATCCTTCCGCTAAGTTAACCACGAAAATATTCCCCCCGATTCCAAGGGTGGCCGGCGCGATGATAAGGCCCTTGACAATTTCCAAGCCCCGCAAACTGATGTATGCTCCATGTAGGCTAAGATTTAAGCAGGGGTGATTCGTAGTGGAAACGAGGTACTTCCCGAAAAGCAACCGAACCCAAAAAGGGAAACCGGGGCCAGGAGTGTGTTGATGGTGGAGATAAACGATTGAGCCCCCGCGTTACACCCCTTCCTCTAGCCCTTCCCCCTGTAGTCACTCTGCTTCACCCTTCGAAAAAAGGCTCAAAATGAAAATGAATGATTGGTGGCGATTCCGGCCGGCCCAGGTTTTACTTGGGGCAGCGATCATTTCAGCCCTCGTCGTGGCGCGGGGCATCGGGGCGGAAGGCCCGGGCAACAACCCGGCACACCTGCCCAATGACTGGAGCCACCGGCATATGGTTTTTTCCCGGCCGAGCTCCGTCTGGCAGGCGTGGCAGCTCCAGAACGAGCCCCGTTATTGGCACCAGTGGGCCCGGCAGAACGGATGGGCCCTGCGGTCGGCAAATGCAATTCCCGAGCAGAAAGAACTTGAACGAGATGGTGATCGGGATAGCGATCGGGATGTTGATCGGGACGGTGATCGAGAACGTGATCGGGATCATGACGGCGATCATCGGCGTTCTCGAGTTCACAATTCGGCGCACCGGGATTGGGCGGTGTCCTTGGGTGCTGGCGCAACAGGCGGGCCAGGGCGGTTTGCCGCGAAATTCACGTTTGACGTGAATGCCGCCCCGAGCTGCACGGCCGATTACGTGGCCTTTACTACCAGTCTGGTTGGGTCAGCCATAACGCCAAGCATCGTTGGTTTCGATAACCTCTATTCCACACAGCCTGCTGTGGGCGGCTTCTGCGCCAATGCGGGGCCCTCGGTCAAGTGGGCCTACAATACGAATCCCGCGGGCGACGTCACCGGAACAACAGTGACTTCTCCTGTCCTCGCCCTGAACGGAACGCAGATCGCGTTCATCGAATCAAGAACCAATGCCAATGGCGGGTCGATCCTGCACATTTTGAAGTGGAAGCCTGGCGCTGGTGTCACGGTCCAGGGGACCATCGCTGCTCCGGCGACCCCGGATACGCTCATGGCCCCCGGACAGGCTTGGAACACGACCAATTGTCCGGCGGCCAACTCCTGCATCGTCAACATAGTTTTTAACGGGGCTCAGCCCGATACGGGCTCGGCGCCATTCTACAATTACGGGACCGATGAGCTGTACGTCGGCGACGACAATGGCGTGCTGCATAAGTTTACAGGCGTGTTTGTGGGGACGCCGGCCGAGGTGACCGCGGGCGGCTGGCCGATCACGGTGAACGCGGGAGCGATCCTGACCGGCCCGGTTTTCGATGTCACGTCGCACAATATTTTCGTGGCCGATCATACGGGACGCCTCAGCTTCGTCAAGGAAGTGCTGAGCGTTGTGGGAGCGTGCGGTGCGGGCGTGCCGCCCTGCCTCGGTTCCGTGAGCCAGGCGCTAACCGGGTCCATCGTTGACCCGCCCATCGTCGATGGGACCACGGGCCGATTGCTCGTATTTGATGGCACCGAAACCAGCGGGAACGATGGGTCGATATTTCAGTTCGACACGGCGTTGACTTTGGCGTCGAAAGTTACCGTCAGGATTGGCGGTAATCAGGGTATTACGCCCACAGCCGTCGACGTCCTTCATGCAGGGACATTTGATGACGCCTATTTTTCGGTGGGTCCCGCTTCCGGCCATCTCTACACCTGCGGGAAGGATCCCGGTTTCAACAACCGCCCGGGCATTTATCAGCACTCTTTCAATGCTGCGGGAGTATTGCAGACGGTCGGCATTCCCGCGCCCCTGGTAAATCTGACCAACACTTTCAGTTTAATCGGCGATGCATGCTCTCCGGTCATCGAGCTCAAGAACGGCGCAACGGATCGAATTTTCTTTAGCTTCGCAACGAATGCCAACCCCGGAGGAACAGCCACCGGTTGCACGGCGGGTCAAGGTTGTGTCGCGTCAATTGTGTTAGGAGGCGCATGGCCTCCCGCGGCGACCACCGCCGGATTTGCTGTTCCTTTCTTCCTCACCGGTGTACAGACGGGCAGTGGTGGGACGAGCGGCATCGTGATTGATAACGTTGGCGCCGGTGCGCAAGAATCGAGTCTTTACTTCACGTTTCAGGTAAATTCCACCGCGGCAGTCCCTTGCAATGGAACCATCGGCGTCGGATGCGCTGTGAAAGTAACGCAATCGGCGCTGCAATGATGCAACATGGCGACTCCATTTCGCGCTCCGATGGCTGCGCCATGAAACTGGCTCAGGCGGGACTCCAATGAGCGAATCACGAGTGCGGTCCGAGCGGGAACCGCCGACCGGCGAGACGGACAAGCAGGGTAAGAAGCCTTATCGCAAACCGACATTCCGTCACGAGCGCGTCTTCGAAACCATGGCGCTGGCCTGCGGCAAGATCTCTCCTACCCAAGCGCAGTGCTTTTTCAACCGCAAGGTTTCCTGATGGAGCTGCGATGAGCGATCTCAACCCGGCGACTACCTCCCTGGCCTGCGGGCTCGCGGCGGAGGTAATCCGCCGGTTCGGAGCGGTGCGCCTGCGCGTCACCGGCTGCAGCATGCTCCCTCTGGTGGGCCCGGGAGACGTACTGGTTGTCCACAGGCGAACCGCGCCGGACTTTGCGCCGGGGGAGATCGCCGTTTTCACACGCCACCATCGTCTGTTTGCTCACCGCGTGGTAGGGAAAATCTCCACCGGCGGTGAGTGCCGGCTGCTCACTCGCGGCGACACGCTGCCGGAAAACGATCCGCCGGTCACCAGCGGCGAACTGCTCGGCCTGGTCACCGCCATCGAGCGCGGCTTGCAGCGGTTGCACCCGCACGCGCCGGCGGGCTGGACTTTGCTCCTCGCCCGGTTTGGACGCCGCTCCAATGTCGCTTTGTGGGCCATGGCCCAGTGGCACGGCCTGCGGCGCCACGCACAGCATCGGCTACTGCGTATATTTCCGGGGATTGACGCCACGCCGCAAGGCGACGGCGTCATCCCGGAGCTTTCCACTTGAGGCCACTGTGGCAACGTCTCTTCTGACCAGCGCATACGAAGTCACTGTGCAGATTGGCGGCCTCCCGGTTGTGGTGCGGTCCGCGGATGTGGACTTCCGCACCATGCTCGAGCAACGCTACGCAGGGTTCCTGATCTCCGATCCGCAAGGGGCCGTCGAATTCGACGTGGACCTGGTCGCTCCCCGCCAAATGTCCAGCGATGAAGATGTTCGCGTCTGCCGCGAAGCTGGGCGGTGGAAGATCCGCCGAGGCGACTTCAGCGCGGAGTATGACCCTGCAAGCCGCCGCGGAATGCTCTCCTGTTCGGCCAACCCCTTCGCCATGGATTCTCTGCTGCGAATTGTCCACACGCTTTGGCTGGCGGAGGAAGGCGGCTTCCTGGTGCACGCCGCCAGCGCCATCCGCGACGGCCGCGGCCTGCTTTTTGCCGGGACCTCCGGCGCGGGAAAAACGACCATGTGCCGCCTGGCGCCCCGCGAAGTCACTTTGCTGAGCGACGAAGTCTCTTGCATACGCCGGGTGGGCGATGGCTATCGGCTCTTCGGCACGCCGTTCTGCGGCGAGTTGGCGCGCAGCGGAGAAAATACCTCCGCGCCGCTTACGGCGGCCTTCCTGCTGGCTCACCGGCCGGAGAACCGCCTGGTTCCGTTGGCCGCCGCCGAAGCCGCGCGCGCCCTGCTGCGGAACATCCTGTTTTTCGCGGAAGACGCAGAGCTGGTCGAAAAAGTTTTCCGCTCCGCTTGCGAATTCATTTCGCGCGTCCCGGTTTTACGGCTGGAGTTCACGCCCAGTTCGCCTGTCTGGGAGATGCTGCCATGAGCGAGATCTACCTCGCGCCGAGTCCGGCGATTGCGGCCCGCCAGCTCGGCGATGAGATGGTCATCATGTCCGCCGCCGAATCCTCGCTCTTCACCTTGAGCGAGGTGGCCACGGTCATCTGGCAGGCCGCCGACGGCCGCACCCCGCTGTCGGCAATCGTCCGCCTGCGGGTATGCGCCGAATTCGACATCGCGCCCGATCAGGCCAGCAAGGACGCGGAGGAATTCGTGATGGAGCTCTCCAGTCACGGCATCCTGATGGTCTCCGACCAGCCCATCCCGGCCGCTCCACCGGAGCCTCGATGAGCCTGATGCAGGAGGTCAACCGCAAGGCGCTCGCCCTCGGCGTGCCTCTTTCCGCGCACGTCGACATCACTTACCGCTGCAATGAGCGCTGCGACCACTGCTATCTCGACCACGACAACAAGGGCGAAATGACTGCGGCTGAGATCTGCGGCCTGCTCGACCAGCTCGCTGCCGCCGGAACGTTCTTCCTCACCATCAGCGGCGGCGAGCCGCTGATGCGCCGCGATTTCTTCGACATCGCCGGCCATGCGCGCGCGCTGCGCTTCAACGTCAAGCTCAAGACCAACGGCGTCCTGATCCGGGAGAAAGAAGCGCAGCGCCTGCTGGCCTTGGGCGTCGAGCAGGTGCAACTCAGCGTCTATTCGCACCGGCCCGAGGTCCACGACCGCATCACCCGCCTGCCGGGCTCTTTGCGCCGCACCATCCAGGCCATCCGCCTGCTCCGCGCGCAGGGGCTGCAAGTGACCATGGCCAACGTCTTGATGACCGGGAATTTTGACGACCACGCTGGCGTGCAGGCCCTGGCGCGCGATCTCGGCGCGAAGTTCACCATCGACCCCACGATTACGCCGATGATCGATGGCGACACCTCCGTGCTCGCTCTGCGGATTTCATCCGAGCAGTTGCGCCAGACCTTCCGCACCAGCAGCCTGGTCGGCGATGTGGAAAATTTCTGCTCGCCGCCGCGGGCAGTGGGCGAAGAAGAGCTCGACGGGCTGCCTTGCAGCGCCGGGCACACCGCCTGCTACATCTCTCCCTACGGCGATGTCTACCCCTGCGTGCAGTTTCCGCTGCTCTGCGGCAACGTGCGCCGGCAGCGCTTCCTGGACATCTGGCGCGACTCACCGCAGATGCGTGAAGTGCGTTCGATCCGCGGCCGCGACCTTACCACTTGTTCCGGGTGCGGCCATCTGGGCTCGTGCACGCGCTGTCCGGGCCTGGCCTATATGGAGGGCAACATGCGTGGCCCCTCCACCGCCGACTGCCAGAAATCTTTTCAGCGCACCGGCATCCCTTCTGCGAACATGCTGGCCAAGGGCGCCGCCGCGTTCTTGCCCGGTCTGGTGCAGATCGAAGCGCTGCGCATCTGAAGCGCCACCGCTGCGGGAGATAGGAGAAGCCAGCACTGCAAACCGCTGAACGAGAGATTCAGGCCATGCGTTGCCTAGCCACGCTGTGCGGCGCTCCCCGCGCCGCGGAGCTGCCCTCGTCCCCCGGCGCCTGGGAAGAGATCATCTCGCGCGCGGTCTTCCACGGCCTGGCGCCGCTGCTCTGGAAGAATCTCCGCCATCATTCCCTTCCGGAAGACGTGCGCAACCGCCTCCGTGCCATCTACGCAGCCAACCTTTTCCGCAACCTGCGCGCGGAAGCAGAAGAACGGCGCATCCTCGCTGCGTTGTGCGATGGCGGCGTGCCCGCGCTCGCGCTCAAGGGCCCCGGCCTCAGCGAGTTACTCTACGGCGACCTGGGCATCCGCCAGAGCGTGGATCTGGACATTCTGGTTCAGCCGCGAAACCTCCAGCGCGCGGATGCCCTGCTGGGTTTGCTGGGGTACGCGCGCGAATCGCCGGCAGAGCTCGCCAAGGTGAGCAAGAATCACCAATTGCTGTACTGCCGGCCGCAGATCGCCGGTGCCGAGTCTTACCTCGACCTTCACCAGCGGCTCCTGCCCTACGCTTCGCACGATGCCCTGGCAGCACACATTTGGCGCGAAGGAATGTCGCCGGAAAACCTGCTGCTCTATCTTTGCGTCAACCAGATCACTCATCGCTTCTCCCGGCTGAAGCACGCCCTCGATGTCCACAAGTGTCTGCTTCGCTTCGGCGCAACTTTTGACTGGGAGCTTTTTGTGGCGAGAGCGCGAGAGATTGCCTGGACGCCGGGCGTGGCGGGGTGCCTGCTGTGGTCGCGCGAACTCTTCGGCTCTGAGGTTCCGCAGCACGTGCTCGAAGCTCTCTGGCCTGACCGTTGGAGTGAGCGCATGCTCCGCCTGGCACTGGGCGACTCGGCGCTGACCGGCCTTGCTCGCGGCGCTGTCCTCGACGGCCCCTACGGAGCGATTGTCATCCTGGCGTGCACCCGCCCAGGCGCCCCACGCGTCGCGCAAGCCTGGCGGCTGCTGTTTCCTCCCCCGGACTACCTGCGCGAGCAATCTTTGGCCGGCTCGTCACAGGCGCTGCTCCCTCTGTACCTGAAGCGGCTGGGCAGATACCTCTCCCTGGCCATGCGCCATCTGTTATTCTCCGGCCGCTGAGCGAGCCTCTGCCCGCTGAACAGTTGAGCTTTAAAGTCTCTGTGCCGCGATTAGCCGCGTTTTGCACGTTTCAGCGCAATTCGAGGAAATTCGGTTGGCTGACAACCCTGCCGGGCCTATAATTCGACCATGAAACACCTGACGCTGCCCATAGTCGTCGAAGCCGATGCGGACGGTTATTTTGTCTCCTGTCCATCGTTGCAGGGGTGCTATAGCCAGGGCGACACCTACGAACAGGCTGTAGAGAACATCAAGGACGCGATCCGGCTGCACATCGAGGACCGCCTCGCCTCCAGCGAGAAGATTCCCGAGCATGTCTCTGTGAGCCTCTCCACCGTCGAAATCGCAGTTTGATGGCTAAACTTCCGCGCCTCACCGCTCGCCAGATCCTCACTACACTGGAGAAGTCGGGCTTTTCACTCGCGCGCCAAAGCGGTAGCCACATGATCTACAAGAACGCCGCCGGTAAGCGCGTCACTGTGCCTTTCATGCCTCGAGGATTCTTCACCCAAAAGTCCTCAAGAGCATCCTGCGCGATTCCGGCCTGACTCCTGAAGCCCTCGAAGAACTGCTTTAAGGCGGGGCTGCCCGCCGTTGGAGCTTACACGCCTTCCCGCCTGCTGTGCTTGCCCTGAGATGATTCGATCTGTGTTGAAATCCACTTCCCGCGGTTTCCGCTCTCCGCAACCCTCCAATCTCCATCCCGGGCCGGGCAACAGCTCTTCAAGACCCTTTAAGGCGAATGGTTGCTGCCGCTTGACAAGCGTCTGCGGCCGGAACATCCTACCGCCACCAGCTTGGCGAGTGGACGAGTCCGTGCCTGATCCCGGTGCTGCGGCGTTGTACCGGGAGCTCCGGCGCGCTGGCCATCGCCATCAAAATGCTGCACGAGGAGAAGTGTGATGAAAGAATTTCGTAAGGGTTCTCTGCTGCTGTCCCTGTTCCTTGGACTGACCGTTGCGCTGGCCGGTGTGCCTTCCCTTGCGGCGCAGACCGAACCCTCCAAGGACGAAGCCAAGGCCAAGAAAGAGAAAAAGGCAAAGTCCGCCGATAAGAAAGCCAAAACAGACGCTTCCGAGAAGAAGAGCGACTCAGCAAAGACTGCCAAGAAGACCGACGCGGAATCCAAATCTGCGAAGTCCAGCAAGAGCGCCAAGGCGGACAAGAAAGAAGAGCCCGCCAAGAAGACCGAGGCGGACTCCAAATCGGCGAAGACCAGCAAGAGGACCAAGGCCGATAAGAAGAACGAGACCGCCAAGAAGTCAGACTCTTCTGAACCAACGAAGTCCACGAAGCCAAAGACCACCAAGTCCACACAAACCGCGCCGGAATCTTCACCCACCGCCGGAAAGTCCTCCGGCTCGACTCCGAGCACCGGCAAGAGCACCTCGACCCCGCCGGTGACTCCAGCGAAGACCTCGGCCGGCGGCAGCAGCGGCTCCAACCCCAATGCGCCTGCGAAGGTCTCCTCGACGCCGCCCACCAAGACCTCTTCGACAACGCCGCAGACCCCGCCCTCCAAAGGAATGGTCTGGGTGAATACCGATTCCGGCGTGTATCACAAGGAAGGGACGCGCTGGTATGGAAAGACAAAACAAGGGAAATACATGTCGGAGGCGGATGCGCAGAAGGCGGGCTATAAGGCGGCTAAGCGCGAATAAGCACGGAACTCAGGAGAAAACCGATGAAAAAGAGGCAAGTCTGGTTGGTGATGTTCGTCGCGGTACTGGCTCTGGCTGTGGCCGGAAATTCGGGCTGGGCGCAGCCGCAGGCGGGCGGCGGATCCACGAAGGCGAAAAAGACTTCGCAGGCCGCTCCCACAACCCCCAGCGCAACTGAACTGGTGGATCTGAATTCGGCCACACTCGCGCAGCTCAAGGCGCTGCCGGGCATCGGCGATGCCTACGGCCAGAAGATCATTGACGGCCGGCCCTACAAGGCCAAGACCGACCTCACCAAGAAGAAGATCATCCCAGAAGCGACCTACAAAAAAATTGCCGCTCTAGTGATCGCCAAACAGCCGAAGTAACTGCTCGCCGGACGCATCGCAGGCTGGCATTCCGCGTATTCCGGAGCAGAGCGCGCGGCGCGCTCCCTCGGAAAGCGGATGCAATTTTCTCAACAGGGGTGGCCAATGGGCCTTTTCGACGAAGTGGAAAACCTGGTGGCAGGAAGCAGCGGCAGCCACTCCGCTCTGATCGAGGGACTGGTGCAGATGCTGAACAGCCAGCAGGGCGGCGGACTGAGCGGTCTATTGCAGACATTTCAGGGCCAGGGGCTGGGCCACTTGATGGACTCCTGGGTCGGAAACGGAACCAACCTGCCCATCTCTGCTGAGCAGATCCAGCAGGTCCTGGGCGGCGACAAGATTCAGCAGCTTGCCGCGAAGGCGGGGATTTCTTCGGAGACGGCCAAAGCCAAGCTGGCGCAGCTTCTGCCCGGCGTCGTGGATACGCTCACTCCCGATGGACAGATGCCCCAGGGCAGTCTGCTGGGGAATCTCGCCAGCCTCTTGAAGGGCCGGGCGCAGGGCCAGTAATCGCTGCCCGAGCGGAAAACAACCGCGCCGCCCGCTGCCCGTCCTATGCGAGGTATTTCACAAACAGCACTTCGTTCTGCGCTTCGTTGTACAGCAGCTCATCCACCAGTGCGCGCGTCATCAGCAGACCCAGCCCTCCCGGGCGCAGCCCTTTCTCTTCGCGGATGCGCGCGTGCTCGAGCGGCTGCTCGTCAGGGTTGCTCACTGCGGCGTGGGAGAGCCCTTCGAATCGGAAGCCCGGCCCTGGATCGGCGATGCGGTAGATGAGCATTTTGTTGGCGCGCAGGCAGGAGATGCGCACTTTGCGGTTGGGATCCAGTTTCCCGCCCCACTCGATGGCGTTCATCAACAGCTCACGGAATGCTTGTCCTATCGACTGGCGAACCTCCTGGGAGAGATCAGCTTCCAGGCGTTCCAGAAAACTCTGGATGCGATGGGCGGAGTCGAAATCGCAGGGCACCAGCAGTTCGACCCAGGTCGGCCGCGCGGAGAGCACCTCGATGGGGGGAGAAGTGGGTTTGGAAGACAGCGCGTTTTCCACCAGATCGAGCAACTCGTTCGTGTCCACCGGCTTGGTCAAGTAGCGGTAGGCCTGCTCGCGTACGGCGCGCAACATGGTCTCCGGCGTCTGGTCCGAAGTCATCACCACCACTCTCGGCGGCGCCGCCTCCTGGCGCAACAAGGTCAGCAGCTCCAGCCCGTTCATGCGCGGCATCCACAAGTCCAGCAGCAGAAGATCACACTTTTTCTTCTTGAGCTGCGCCCGCGCAGCAAGACCGTCGTTGGCCGTGGTCACCGCGTAGCCGGCCTTGCGCAACACACCGCTCAGCAAGGTGCGGTTCACGCGGTCATCGTCGGTGATCAGGATGTTTTTCTTTTCTGCTTTCTTCACAGTCTTCTTCACTCTTTCCTCCGCCGGGTTTTCACTTCTCCTTTCTTGCGTGAGCGGCTTTTCAAAGCAGCCGTCTGCTTTCCTTTGCCCTTCAAGAACGCTGCCAGGCGCTTTCCCACCGCGGCGATCTCCCGCTCCAACACGCGCAAGGACTCCTGCGCCGCGGACAGCTCACCTTTTCTGCCCATGGCCTCGAGCGCCCGGGCGGCGTCAAACGCCCGCCTCGCGCCGAACACCCCCACCGCGCCTTTCAGGGCATGTGCGGTTCCAGCCAGCGACGCTCCGTCTCCCCGGGTGACGCTCCGGCGCACCGCCGCCAGCCGCTTGGGACAATCGGCCAGGAAAATCCTCACCAGCGACTCCAACAGCTTGGCGTCTCCGCCCACGCGGCCGAGCAGCGCCGCCCGCGAAAGATCTTCCCCGGCGGACATTTCCTTTCGATGGGGCGGGGGCGGCGCCGCGGGGCGCACTGCCAGATCCTCGACCACTTCATAGAGCTTCTGCATGTCGAAGGGCTTGGAGAGGAATCCGTCCATGCCCGCACGGCGGCAGCGTTCGCGGGCCTCCTCGGTCACGTCCCCGGTCAGCGCCACGATAGGCACGCGCGTGGCGCCCTTCCGTTCCATGCTGCGGATGAGCTGTGCGGCTTCTTCCCCGCCCATCCCGGGCATTTCCAAATCCAGCAGAATGATGTCGAAGCTCTGTTGCTCGAACGCGGCCAGCGCTTGCCTGCCGTCTCCCACGGCCACGACGGCATGACCTCGGCGGGCCAAAAGGCGCACGGCCAGCTCCCGATTCACTTCCATGTCTTCCGCCAGAAGGACGCGGAGGGGCCGGCGCGCCGCGACCGGAGCGGTCGGCCTCGCGGCGGCTTGCCCGCCGGCATCCGCACCGGGAACGGACTCGCGCTCTCGCGTCTCCCGCTTTTCGTCAGCCGCTGCTCCGGCGCGGGGAAGACGGAACCAGAACCGCGTGCCTCCCTGTGGGCGCGTCTCGCATCCCACCGACCCGCCCCACCGCTCGACCGTAATCTTGCAAAAATAAAGACCCAGGCCGGCTTTTCCGGTGCTCTCTTTTCGCTTGGCCATGAGCTTGAAGACCTGCGTCTCTGAGACGCCCTCGCCGAGACCCAGCCCCTGGTCGTCCACGCAGGCGCGCAGATAACCCCCCTCGTCGGCAACGCGTATAGTGACGCGTGTGCCCGCCGGGCTGTAGCGCAACGCATTCTCGAGTAGATTGGAAAACACCCGGCGGAGACGTGATTCATCGCCGGCCACGCGCCACCCGGCGGCAGGATCGAGCTGCGAATCCACTTCCAGGCCCACTCCCTGGCTGCTGAACGCGGGTTGAAAATCGCTGACCACTTCCTGCGCGCAGCGCACCAGATCGGGAGCCTGTCCCGAGACCTGTCCGGCGGCCTCTTGGGCCGCAAGCTCCCCGGCAAACGCCGAGAGGATTTCCCGGATCATCGTCTCCTGCCGGTGCGATTGCCGGTTGGCAATCTCCACGATGTTTTTCATGTGCTCGGGCAGGCTTTCAAGAGAAAGCAGGGAGAGGCAGCCGCGCATGGCCGTCAACGGCTGCGAAAGATCGTGGACGATGCAGTGCAGTAGGATTTCTTTGAGCTGGGTCTCGCGCTGCAGGCGTTCCTGATGCAGGCGGAAATCCCGCGCGGTCTGGAAAACCGCCCGCGCCGCTTCATAGCGGCTCTGCGAATTCCAAAGGATCAGGAGGCTCTTGCCTTCCAGGCAGAGCGCAAAGGCCTCGAGAGCAATCTCGCGCCCGGCCTCATCCCACTCCACCCAGGTCCCCGACTCGGCCCGCCCGTCCGATTTTGCTTTCCAGAATTCCTGGGCATCCACCAGAAAGTTTTCGAGGAAGGGCATGCGCTGGGCGGCGGGCAAGACCGAACCGGTGGCCACGCCGGCGCCGAAAAGGGTGTGCATCCAGGCCGGGGGCGATCCGAGCAGGCGCAGCTTCCCCGCCCCGGCCGGCTCGAGGACGGCGTACCCCTCGGTGCGCAGGAGCGCCTGATAAAGGTCCGGTGCGCTCATGGCCGCGAGCGCCTGTGAGCCTGGTGGCAGAATGCGCCTGCACTGCGTGAAGGCGGTAGCCCGCAACTGGTCAGGAGTTTCATCTATCCAGCCAGCATCGCTTTGCCGAGTGCATGGAACGCTTCCTCGACGCCGGCGCCGGTCTTCGTGCTGCTGCGAATCGGCTTCCAGCCGCGCCGAGCCAGGTCTTCCTCGACCTTCGGGGTCACCTGCCAATCTTCGGCCAGATCGCTTTTATTCAGGACGAGGACGGAAGGAATCTTTGCCGGCGGGGTGACGACTTTTTCGTGCAAGCGAAGAGCCGCGTCGACGGTGGCGCGGCGAGTGCCGTCGGCCACCACCAGCAAACCGGAGGCGCCGCGGAAGTAGGAAAGCCGCAGCTTCTGGAAATCATCCTCGCCGAAGAGGTCCCACATCATCAGGGTGAGATCCTCTTCCTCCACGCGCACCACTTTCTTGTCCACCTTAACGCCGATGGTGGTTTGGCATTGGCGAAGCCTACTACGGATGCCGCCGCCTCGGCAATAACACCGGGCTGGTCCGGCGTGGCCCGTCCTGCAGCCTGCCGGTTACTGACTGGAGCAGCACCGGAACAGGCAATTTCCCCGTAGTTCCTGAGATCGCCCCCTATACTCTCCGCATGGAGCACTTCTCGGCGGAAGAGAAGGGCGAATGACCGGGCGCGCAATCGGTTCCTGCTTGTACCACGGTATCGGTTCGCTCACCGAGCGGTGCATAAATCTCTGGGTGCGCCTGGCCGGCAGACGTCTGCGCAAGAGCGACCTGCATTGGCTGGACTCCCGCTTCGGCTCGGCTGAACGCCTCGGTGAGGGAATCTACCGGTCTTCGGCTGCACAAAAAGATTCTTCATTTGGCAGAATAGGCGAGCTGCTGGAATCTCGTCATTCTGGTGAATGACTTTCCCATCTCCTTGCGCGCTCGAGAGCCATGGCCCAGCGCGCGCGGCGCTCGCGTATCTCGGTTGCTGACATCCCCGGCACGAATCGGCGTTCCACACCGTACGATGCGGCCGCAGCTTGCGCGTCTTTCCAGAAGCCCACGGCCAGACCTGCCAGGCATGCCGCGCCGAAAGCGGTGGTCTCCAGCATGCGCGGCCGCACGATGGGCACGCCGAGGATGTCGGCCTGAAACTGCATGAGCAGGTTGTTGGCGGCTGCGCCGCCATCCACACGCAGCTCGGCCAGGGCCACGCCCGAATCCGCGCGCATCGCCTCGATCACATCGGCCACCTGGTGCGCGATCCCTTCCAGCGCGGCGCGGGCGATGTGCGCGCGGGTGGTCCCGCGCGTCAGGCCGCAAATCATTCCGCGCGCGTAGGGATCCCAGTGCGGTGCCCCCAGCCCGGTAAATGCCGGCACCATGTAGACGCCGGCGGTGTCCGCGACGCTCGCGGCCAGTGCCTCGATGTCGGTCGATGCGGAGATCATTCCCAGACCGTCGCGCAACCATTGAACCGCGGCTCCGCCTGCGAAGACGCTGCCCTCCAGCGCGTACCCCGTCTTACCGCCTCGCTTCCAGGCTATCGTAGTCAGCAGTTTGTTCCTGGAAAGCACCGGCTCGGTGCCGACATTCATCAGCAAAAAGCATCCGGTGCCGTAGGTATTCTTGGCCATGCCCGGCTGGAGACACATCTGCCCGAACAGCGCGGCCTGCTGGTCGCCGGCAATCCCGGCGATGGGCACCGCCGCCGCGAAAATGTCGCTGGCGGTTTCGGCAATCACTTCGCTCGACGAGCGGATCTGCGGCAGGAGATTGCGTGGCACCCGCAAACGGGCGAGCAGTTCATCATCCCAATCGCCGGTGCGGAGGTTGCAGAGCAGAGTACGCGAGGCGTTGCTCGGATCGGTGATGTGCGCGCGACCGCCGGTCAGGTTCCAGATCAGCCAGGAATCAATCGTGCCGCAGGCCAGCTCTCCAGTTTCTGCCCGCCGTCGCGCGCCCGGTACGTTGTCGAGGATCCAGGCGATCTTCGGCCCGGAAAAGTAGGCATCAATCACCAGCCCGGTCTTCTCCTGGAACCACTGTTCGGCGCCCTCGGCCTTCAGCCGGTCGCAAATCCCCGCAGTGCGGCGATCCTGCCAGACGATGGCGTTGCAGATCGGCCGGCCGGTCTTGCGCTCCCAGACCACCACGGTCTCCCGCTGGTTGGTGATGCCGATGGCACGGATGTCGCGCGCGCTGACGCGCTCGCGGCTCATCACTTCGCCGGCCACGCTGATCTGCGACGACCAGATTTCCATGGGGTCGTGCTCGACCCAGCCCGGCTTCGGAAAAAGCTGCGCAAATTCCTTCTGCGCGACGCCGCGGACTTGCCCATCGGCGTCGAAGAGGATGGCGCGAGAGCTGGTCGTCCCCTGATCGAGCGCGAGAATGTATGGCAAGCAGACCTCCTGGAGTGCCAACCCGACTGCCGGTGAAAAGCTCCCTATTGGGAACGAGCTGCCGCGAATTTCTCCCGCATCCGGGCGTTGAATTCCTCGGTTTTGCCGCGCGGCACGCTGAGCGTCTGCCAGTTTTTCCCGGCGAAATGTTTGGCCAGGAGAACGATTTGCCCGGCGTGGCCGGAGTGGTGGGTGAGCTGGCGATTGATGGCTTGAAGAACCGTGTGCGGTTCGCCGCGGATGGTAATGGTGCGCCCCAGGTCCTCCGGCCGCAAAGCCGCGACGCCTGCGAACAGCAGCCGCCAGCCATCTTCCCAGCGGGCCATCAGCGCCTCGCGCGTGTCGCCTTCCGCGATGACGAATTCGGAGTCGCGATGCCGGTCGGGCTTTTCGCCATCGGTGTTAAGGAAATCGGTCCAGCGCGAACGGAGTCCCCCGCCCACGTGTTTGACGATTATGGCGATGCTGTTGGATTCTTCGTCGAGTTGCATGAAGAACTGCGCGTCGCTCACCTGCGCGAAGGCGCGCTCGGCCTGTTGCTTGATCCTGCGGAAGTCCTTGACTGCCTCTTGCAGGTAGCCTGCTGGTTCCATCCCGACGTCTCCCCTTTGCGTCCCCGCCTCTTTGCTTCCTTCCATGACAGAACTCCACGCTCATTGTATCGCTGTTATCGGCTGTCGATCCTGGGACGGTTAGCAGAGTGGCGGCGGGAGGACTCGGAATTCACGGGGGGGGCAGGAAAACGATGAATAGTTTAGCCGCCCAACGTCTGCGCCGCCCGCGGACCAGGCTGTCACCAACGTGGTGGATTTTTTTCTGCGCCCGCAGAGCGACGCCATCACCGGCCAGGTGATCTACCTCGGCGGCGTCCCCCGCTGAACCCTCCGTCTGTAAGATTTTCTGTTGAAAGTGAACGAAGAAAAAGAAAGCGTATCTCCCGCATCCACGACCCTAGCCGGGGTCGAATAGAAGAGACACCCGATGACACCATCGCCATGTCATATCTGACTCTGAACCAGTTTTTGGGGGAACAGGTCATCCCGCCGATCACCGAATTGCTACGCCTGGAGCGGCCCGTAAGACCGAAGATAGCAAAACCTGGAGACAGATAATTTCAACCCCGGTACTGGGCGCGTACCAGAAATAAGGGAAGCGGTTGATGCTTCGCAGGAAGAGGATCCAGCCTACCAAATGAAAAAGCATAAAGCCTAGGTGGAGAGTCCAAAACTTTGCGGACCGGAGAAACCGCCGATACCAGCGGACAGGGTAGCCAAAGAGGAGGGCCGTAACCAAAGCGAACGGTACCCATTTGTCGTCGGGCCAATACTCTCGAGGACCTAGGGCCAGCATTGAAAACGCCAGGACAACGCCCAATCCAACCAGGATGTACAACACGAAATCTCGAGAACGTGCTTTCACTTGCAGGTCCCCTGACTTATCGAGTTGATTTCCGCCCCGAGAGCATTACCTTCGGCGTAAACGACCCCACCCAATGCAACGACTCCGGCGGGTGGCGCAGAGGAATTATTCCGAGACATTAGTCGGTCCTGTGGCACCGAGGGAGTATACCATTCGGGCATACTCCTCTGTAGGTGGAAGACTTGGGTGCGGTACCCAGATTCTTCTTGGCGGTTTATGTCTGCGCGACCCGCCAGGGCAGGTGAAAGGCGGCCCACCCACCTTCCTTTACGCTTCGCGGGCGGGCCAAGTCTCGCCCCAACAGGGGAATCTCGGCATCCTTGTCGATGGCGCGTGGATTCTCGGGATCAAAACCCCATCTCTGTGGGTTCTCCCAAATGTAGCGCTGTACTTTCTGCAGTTCACCTTCCCCGCGAACGATATGTTCGTAGAAACCTCTCTGCCACACGGCCTCACCCGGACGATGTAACCGCCGGTTCACCTCAATCGCAGAGAGCGACTTGAACGCACCCACGATTTGCCCCAGCGTCACCCGGCTTGCTCTTGTTGTAGGGGCGAGGCTTGCCTCGCCCTCTTTGCTTCCTTCACGCTTCGCGGGCGGGGCAAGCCCCGCCCCTACAATTGCCATGACACCGTGAACGTGATTCGGCATGACCACAAAGGCATCGAGCTCGATGAATGGAAAACGTTTGGGCGACGTGCTCCAGGCTTCTTGCACGATCTCGCCCACAATCGTCAATCGCGATTCTCCGTTCCCGATCTCGCTCAGGAATTGCTGGCGCCGAGCTGTGCAAATGGTGACGAAATAGATTCCTCGCTGAGAGTAGTCGTAGCCGAGAAGGCGGGTGGAGTGCCGGTGATGTTTATCCCGGTCAAACGGCATGGCGAATCCTTAGAAATTCGCGCGGGCGGGGCAAGCCCCGCCCCTACCATCTTTACACAAACTCTGCGGCTTCTCCCAGAACTGGAGACTTCCACGATCTGCCCCAGCGTCAGCTGGCTTGCCCTCGCGGTAAGGGCGAGGCTTGCCTCGCCATGGTTGGTTCCTTCACGGTTTGGACAACGTCGGGAAGGATGGGCACCTCGCTAAACCCTGCGGCTCTTTACTCCGCGCGCGGCCCGCGCTAGCATCGAGCCACTCCAACCGCATCCCCGATCAAGGAGGCCGCGATGCACGCACGGGTGACGCAATTCCGCATCCTTCCCGGTAAACTCGAGGAGTTTACCCAGGCGATCCATTCGGTGGTCCCTGCGGTCCGCAAGCAGAAGGGTTTTCGGGCTTTGCTGGTCTTACGCGCGGACAGCGGCGCAGCGCCGGAGGGACAAACCATCGCCGTGTGGGATTCCCTCGAAGACTTGCGTGCCAGTGAAAAGAATTTTTTCTTCTACTCCGCGCTGGCCAAAGTGATGGCCTGCTGCGAAGGCTTTCCCGCCATCGCCGAGCAGGAGGTCCTGGTCAGCCAGTTCGCCCCCGAGGCGCCGGCCAGGAAGGATTCCTGACCCGGAGGGAGAGCGGCGCGAAACCGCAAAACCAGTCCAAAACACTCGAGGGGCTTTTCCCGGCCTATGATGGTGTCCGCTTCTGCGACAGGGGAATCCCACGAGCGGGCAAAAACGACCTTTTCTCCCCTGCGATTCATTGGATATGATACTTATTTTCATATAGATAGATGACAATCCACCCTCGGCAGGGTGCGTGCAATTGGAAGGAGGGAGTAGCCTTATGGATATTCAGCGCCCAGACATAAGCCGCAAGCGCCGCACCCGCCGGATCATCTACGGCGGCAGCGCCCTGGTCGCGGTTGCCCTGCTCACGTGGGGATTTGGCAAGCTAAAACCGGCGGCGCCTTCGGTGGACCGCTCCACGGTGTGGGTGGACACAGTCAAGCGCGGGCCAATGCTTCGCCAAGTGCGCGGACTGGGCACCCTGGTGCCGGAAGAGATCCGCTGGATCCCGGCGCAGACCGATGGCCGCGTCGAGCGCATCGTCATCCGTCCCGGCGCTATCGTGAAGCCGGACAGCGTGATCCTGGAACTCAGCAACGACGAGCTGCAGCAGTCCACCATGGACGCCACCTGGCAGCGCAAAGCTTCCGAGGCCGAGCTGACCAACGTGCGCGCCCGTCTGCAGTCTGACCTGCTGACCACGCGCGCCAACGCCGCTACCGTGCAGTCCGATTACAACCAGGCCAAGCTTCAGGTGCAGACTAACGAAGAACTGTTCAAGTTTGGCCTGACCTCGGAGCTGATCCTCAAACTTTCCCAGGTGCGCGCGCAGGAGCTGGGCGGACGGAACCTAATCGAGCAGGAACGCGTAGCTACCTTCAAGAATGCAGCGGAGGCGCAGATTGCCGTGCAACAGGCTCGCGTCGAACAGCTCCGGGCTCTCGAGCAACTCAAGCACACCCAGATTGAGGCGCTACGTGTCCGGGCCGGCGTGGCGGGGGTGCTGCAACTGGTACCGGTGGAAGTCGGCCAGCGCTTCACCCCCGGAACTAATTTAGCGCGGGTTGCCGATCCCTCGCGTCTAAAGGCGCAGGTGCGCATCGCCGAAACCCAGGCCAAAGACATCCAGATCGGCCAGTTGGCTTCGGTGGACACCCGCAACGGGGTAGTGGAAGGAAAAGTAGCGCGGATTGACCCTTCGGTGGTGAACGGCACGGTGACCGTGGATGTGGTCTTCGAAGGCCCGCTCCCGCAGGGTGCCCGGCCCGACCTGACCGTGGACGGCACGATTGAAATCGAGCGCCTGGCCGAAGTCATTTATCTAGGCCGGCCGGCCTTTGGCCAGGAGCGCAGCACCGTAGGCCTGTTCCTGCTCACGGATGGCGGCCAGGGCGCCCGGCGCGTCCAGGTGAAGCTGGGACGCAGCTCGGTGAACACCATTGAAATCCTGGAAGGACTCCAGCCCGGCGATCAAGTGATTCTTTCCGATATGTCGGCGCAGGACAATTACGATCGAATCCGGCTGCGATAGAGCCGAAATCATAGCGAGGAAAATGACATGAGCGGAAACGGCGAGACTTTGATTCACCTCGATGGCGTGACCAAGGTCTTTCTCACCGACGAGGTCGAAACCCACGCCCTGGCGGGGGTCCACCTGGAGATCCGCAAGGGCGACTACATCGCCATCGCCGGACCCTCCGGCTGCGGCAAGTCCACGCTGCTTTCCATCCTCGGGCTGCTGGATTCTCCCTCCAACGGCGAATACCGGCTGAAGAACCAGCCGGTGGCGCAGCTTACGCTCTCCGAGCGCACTCGCATCCGCAACCGCGAGATCGGCTTCATCTTCCAGGCGTTCAACCTGATCGGCGATCTGAACGTCTACGAAAACGTCGAGCTGCCGCTGACCTACCGCGGGCTCTCCTCCGCCGAACGCAAGAAAAACGTGCAGGAAGTGCTGGAGCGCGTGGGCATGGCGCACCGCATGAAGCACTACCCCTCACAGCTCTCCGGCGGTCAACAGCAGCGCGTGGCCGTGGCCCGCGCCCTGGTGGGGCAGCCCGCCATCCTGCTGGCCGATGAGCCCACCGGAAACCTGGACTCCAAGAATGGCGAGGCGGTGATGGACCTGTTGCGCCAGTTGCACAGCGAAGGCGCCACCATCTGCATGGTCACCCATGACCCGCGATATGAAAGCCTGAGCGACCGCAGCATTCATCTGTTTGACGGGCGCATCGTCGAGGACAAGTCCAACCGTCCGGCGGAAGCGCAAGCAGCGCATTAGCAAGAAGGAGGACGGCATGAAGCGCCACTGGGAGGAGGTTCAGCAAGCGGCGAAACCGCTGGGGAAGAGTCCCGCGGTGGTGTTCCTCGCTGTGTTTACGCTCGGTCTGGCCCTGGCCTCGGCCAGCGGCTTGTTCCGCGATTTCAGCCGCTATGGACAGGCCCTGTTGCCTGTTTCAACCGGCTCGCCGCTCACCTCAGCTAGCTGCCCGGCCTGCCCCAAGCACACGCCCGCGGCTCGCGCTTCCGGTGTGCGCACACTGCTCTTCCATCTCTCTCCGCGCCGCGGCCGGGCGCCGCAGAACCGCCAGGCCAGCGAGAGGATTGCGGAGGCGCCGGCTAAGCAGGGCGGCTCGACGTCAGCATTGACCGGCTCGTGCTTCTCCGCTCCGGAAATCAATTTCCCCGAGATGAATCTGTTCAGGCCTCTGCTCTAAGAGAAGCCTGTTCTAGACGAAAAACGCGACCGCGGAAAGGGGCTCCCCGAACAAGGGGGAGGCCGGGTTCCCCGCGGAAGGAGAGGGTGTATGTCATCTCTCTGGCAGGACCTGAGATACGCCGCGCGCTTGCTGGGTAAGAACCCCGGCTTCACCGCGGTTGCGGTCTTGACGCTGGCGCTGGGCATCGGCGTCAATACCACCATCTTCTCGCTCTATAACGCCATCGCCCTGCGGCCGTTGCCGGTTCGCGACCCGGCCCGTGTCGTGAGTATCTACCGCTCGGTTTCGAATGACGCGCGCTTCGGCGTGCACTCCTATCCCGACTTCCGGGATTACCGCGAGCACAACACCGTCTTTTCCGGACTGGTGGCTTATTCCGGCGCGCACGCGCAGTTGAGCGGTTCCGGCGATCCATCGGCGACGGCAGAGCCGCTCGATGGTGCGATTGTGAGCGGGGATTATTTCTCAGTGCTGGGCGTGGACGCGGCGATCGGGCGCACATTTGCCGCCGAAGAAGACCAGATACGGGGAGCGCATTCTGTGGTCATCCTCGGCTACGGATTGTGGCAGCGGCGATTTGCTGCGGACGCGAACATCGCCGGAAAGCAGATTACATTGAATGGTCTGGCCTACACCGTCGTCGGCGTGACCCCGCGTGGATTTACCGGCACGCTGCCGGAGACGCCGGCATTCTGGGTGCCGCTGATGATGCAGGAAAACGTGCTGCCTGGGCGCGAATTGCTCACCGCGCGCGATGCTGGCTGGCTGCGCATCGTCGCCCGCCTGAAGCCAGGCGTAACGCTGGCCCAGGCGCAGGCGGAGATGGAGGTTCTGGCCAGCCAGTACACACAGCCCCACGCCGAAAAAGACAAGCGAATCACCTTGACCGTGCTGCCGGCCTCGGCTCTGACGCCGGCACAGAAGGGGGACGTCACATCGCTCGCGGTGCTGATGATGGCGGCCGTCGGGCTGATCCTGCTGATGGCTTGCGCCAATGTGGCCAACCTGATGGTCGCGCACGCGGTGAGCCGGCAAAAAGAGATGGGAGTTCGTCTATCCCTTGGAGCCACGCGCGGCCGCCTGTTTCGGCAACTGTTGACCGAAAGCACGCTGATCGCTCTCTTGGCCGGCGCCTGCGCACTCCTGGCTGCTGTCTGGATGTCGGATTTGCTGCAGCGGGTTATCCCGCTTCCTGGAGGAAACCCGCTGAGTTTGGATGTAACACCCGACGTGCGAATTGTGGGATTCACGATTATTCTTTCGCTGTTTACAAGTGTGGCATTCGGATTTCTGCCGGCGCTCGGAGCCACCCGGCTGGACCTTACCTGCGCGCTGCGGGAAGAAGGGAGCGCCTTCGGCCGGCGCTTCAGCCGCTCGCGGCTGCGAGCCGCGCTGGTGGTGACGCAGGTGGCGGGATCGCTCATCCTTCTGGTCTCCGCGGGACTCCTCCTGCGGGCGCTTGAAAAGGCGCGGACCGTCGACCCGGGATTCGAGATAAAGAATCTCTTCGTCGTCTCCGCGGATTTGCGAGTCCAGGGATACGACCCAGCGCGCGCCGAGGAGTTTCACCGCCGGACGATTGCGAGAATGAGCGCATTGCCCGGAGTGAAATCGGTTGCGCTGGTCCAGGTGGTGCCGCTGGGCGCGGATTTTTATGCCACTGCGGTGATGCCGGAGGGCCGGGAACCCGCCCCAGGTGCTGCTCTGGCGACGGTGAGCTTCAACATTGTCTCACCGAATTATTTCGAGACGCTCGGCATCCCCCTGGTTCTCGGTCGCGGCTTCAGGGAGCAAGACGCGCGTGACGGCGCACCGGTGGCGGTTATTACCGAGTCCATGGCGCGGCGATTCTGGCCCGGCGAAAACCCAATCGGCAAGCGCCTGCGGCAGGGAGAGAAGGATCCGTACCGGGAAGTGATTGGCGTCGCAAGAGACACGCGCAGCGCCTACCTCTGGGAAGCGGCCACGCAGTGCCTGTACCTGCCGGTCAGCTCGAAAAATCAGCCGGACCTGAAGATGCTGCTGCGAACGGAAAGAGACGCTGAATCCCTCCCGGGTGGGGTGCCCGGAGCCGTGCGGGAATTTGATGGCCGGCTGCAGGTGAGTGCCGCACGCCTCGAGGACAATATGGCGCTGTGGCTGTGGCCCTCGCGGATGGGCGCGATGCTGAGCGGGGTGCTGGGATTTCTTGCGCTGCTGCTCGCCGCCGTGGGGCTTTACGGCATCGCCGCGTTCTCGGTAAGCCAGCGAACGCGCGAGATCGGAGTGCGCAGGGCGTTGGGAGCGCAGGCCAGCGACATCTACCGCCTGCTATTGGGGCAGGGATCCCGCCTTGTGGGCATGGCCATTGCGATCGGTCTCGTGGGGGCGATCTGCGCGTCCCATGTGTTAGCGAAGTTTCTGTACGGCCTGGACGCGATGGATGCGGCGACGATCGCCGGGGTGGCGCTGCTGCTGGCTGGGGTGGCGCTCGCCGCCGGCACGATTCCGGCGCGGCGGGCGATGAAAGTCGATCCGCTGGTGGCGTTGCGGTATGAGTAGCGGCGGCTGTCCGCCGCCAGCGTCAAGGGTGGCGGGATGAACCCGCCGCTACAAGTGGAGAAGTTGGAGGCGTAATGGAAACTCTATGGCAGGACCTGAAATATGCCGCGCGGATGTTGGGGAAAAAGCCGGGCTTTACGGCGATTGCGGTGCTCACGCTTGCTCTGGGCATCGGCGCGAACACAGCCATGTTCAGCGTCGTAAACGCGGTCTTGCTTCGTCCCCTGCCTTACCCCGACGCCGGCCGGATCGTTTTCCTCTCCGAGACCTCCGAGCAGATTCCCGACATGAGCATTGCCATGGCCAACTTCAACGACTGGCGCACTCAGAACACTACCTTTGAAAGCATGGTCGCGTACCAGAACGATGACACCGTCCTTACCGGGCGCGGCGAACCGGAGCGCCTGCGCCTGCGCAGGATCACCGCCGGCTTTTTCCCGACCATGCGTGTGCAGCCCATCCTCGGCCGCCCGCTCTCCGCCGAAGATGACAAGGTTGGCGCCGCGCCCGTCGTTCTGCTGGGCGAAGGCTTCTGGGAGCGCCGTTTTGGCCGCGACCCGAACATTCTGGGCCAGCAGCTCATCCTCGATGGCGAGCCGTTCACGGTGATCGGTGTGCTCCCCTCGCGCTCGCTCCACCCCTCCTTCCGGAATCGCGATTTGTACGCTTCCCTTTGGCGCCTGGAAGATCGTCTGGGTGGAGAAACTCGGCGCGGCGGTCATCCCGGAATCTACGCCTACGCGCGTCTCAAGCCCGGCCGCACCGTTGAGCAAGCCCAATCCGAGATGAAGCGGATCGCCGCGCGCCTTGGCCAGCAGTTTCCAGAATCGAATGGCAAGCACAGCGTCCACGTCCAGCCTCTTCTCGACGCCGTGGTCGAAGATGTGCGTCCGCCGCTCATCATCCTGTTGGCGGCGGTCGGCTTTGTCCTGCTGATTGCCTGCGCCAACATGGCCAATCTGCTCCTCGCGCGGGCCACCGAGCGCTACCGGGAGTTTGCCGTGCGCATCGCGCTGGGCGCCGGCCGCGGGCGGCTGGTGCGGCAATTGCTCACGGAAAGCGCCCTGCTGGCGGGCCTGGGCGGCGCGTTCGGACTTTTCCTGGCCTATGGAATCACCGCGCTGATCACGCACTCCACCTCCACCACCACCAGCGTGCCTCGCTTGGAGGAGGTGTCGGTCGACGGCCGAGTCCTGGCGTTCACGTTCGTTCTGTCCGTGTGCACCGGCCTTCTCTTCGGCATGGTGCCCGCACTGCAAACTGCGCGCACCGACGTTCACGACGCGCTCAAGGAGAGCGGCCGGGCCGGGGCAGGTGGAACGGGACGGCGCCGTCTTCGCGATGCGCTGGTTGCCGCGGAGGTCGCGATTTCTCTGGTCCTTCTGGTCGGCGCAGGCCTCATGGGCAAGAGCCTTTACCACGTGTTCCAGGCGGATAGCGGCGTGGAAACATCCCGCGTCCTCACCGCGCGCTTCACCCTGCCCGAAGCAAAGTATGCGGATGCCGCCAAGCGCCGCGCTTTTGCCAGCCAGCTCGGCGAAAAACTACGCGCTCTTCCCGGTGTGCAATCGGCGGGCATCAAGTGGCCCTTGCTGGGCGGATGGCAAAACGGCTTCGCTATTGGCGGGCGACCGATGCCCAAGCCGGAGGAGGCTCCGGCTAACGATATGGGCCGGGTCACTCCCGGGGCCATGCAAGCCATGGGCATGCGCCTGCTGCGCGGGCGCTTCTTCGACGAGCGCGACACCGCAGGGGCCCCGGGCGTTTGCATCATCGACGAGACACTGGCCAGATCGTACTTTCCAAACGAAGATCCGGTTGGAAAGCAACTCGCGGTTGAGGGCCCCGCGTCTCCCGGCCACGAACCTCCCTGGTTGACCATCGTGGGTGTGGTCGCCCATGTGAAAAATTACGGAGTGGATCAGGTCTCTCGCTTTGAAACCTACATCCCCTTCGCGCAACAACCCGGCGGCGGCGGTTCCGTGGTCATTCGCACCACCGCTGAGCAGCCGGCTCTGGCCTTGGACCTTCGCGCGGCGTTACGCTCGATAGATCCCGACCTTCCCCTGTTCGAAGTGCGTCCGCTCGAAGATGTTGTTTCCGAGAATTACGTTTCGCGCCGTCTTTCGGTGGCGCTGATTGGCTCATTCTCAGCGCTCGCTCTGCTTCTCGCCGCTGTCGGCGTCTACGGGGTGATGGCCTATTCCGTTAACCAGCGGAATCACGAGATCGGGGTCCGCATGGCGCTGGGCGCCGGGCCGCGCGACGTCTTGGCCATGATTCTGGGACAAGGCCTCCGCCTTTCGGCGATCGGAGTGACTGTTGGCCTCATCGCGGCGGCCAGTTTGGCCCGCGGGATGGCCAGCTTGCTCTTCCAGGTTAGTTTTCTGGATTCGAGCACGTTTTTCTTCGGTGCGTTCATCCTTTGCGGGATCGTTCTTCTGGCCTCCTGGGTTCCGGCGCGGCGGGCGACAAAGGTCGATCCGTTGGTTGCGCTTCGCTATGAATGAGGGGGTTTGAGTTTCGTTTTTTGAGATTCGACTCGAGACAGTCGCTATGCGGCTATTTAACGAAATCGGGAGTGCCTAATGGACACCTTCTGGCAGGATCTGCGCTACGCAACGCGGACGTTGCGGAAACACTGGGGCCTCACCCTCCTGGCGGTGCTGACCCTGTCGCTGGGGCTGGGCGCCAACACGGCGATCTTCAGTGTGGCCGATGGATTTCTGGTCAAGCCGGCTCCCCTGCCGGAGAGCGAACGGCTGGCCGTACTTCTCCAGCTCGATCCGCACCAGACCCGCGATACCACCAGCGTTTCTCCGGCCGACTTCGAGGATTGGAAGAAGCAGAACCATTCCTTCGACCGCCTCGCCGCATTTACCTTTGATGACGTCAACCTCACCGGCGCGGGGACACCCGAAAAGGTCCAGGGCGTGCGGGTTTCCACGGACTTCTTCGACACCACGCGAGTTGCGCCCAAGCTGGGCCGCGCATTTCTGCCTGAAGAAGAGACTCCCGGCCATGACGCCGTGGTGATCCTGAGCCAGGGCTTGTGGGAACGGCACTTTGGCGGCAACGCGCAGGTCCTCGGCCACACCGTTCAGATCGACGGCAAGAGCTACACCATCATCGGCGTGATGGATAAGGATTTCGATTTTCCCAAGACCGCCGAACTTTGGCTGCCGCTGGCGCTGGAGGCCAAGGATAAAGAGAGCCGCACGGCGCATTTCCTGCTGGTCCTGGGGCGTTTGCGGCCGGGCGTTTCCCTGGCGCAGGCCGGCGCGGAGTTGCGCACCATCGCCGCCCAAATCGGTGATGCTCACCCGCAGACCAACCGTGGCTGGAGCGCACGGGCCATGTCCCTTCGCAATTTCCTGATCGGAGATTTGACTCACGACTACACGTTGCTGCTGCTGGGCGCCGTGGGCTTCGTCCTCCTGATCGCCTGTGCCAACGTGGCGGGACTTTTGTTCTCGCGCTCCGCGAGCCGCCAGCGGGAGATTGCAGTGCGCGTGGCCCTGGGCGCCAGCCGAGGGAGGATTGTTCGCCTCCTCCTTGCGGAGAGCGTTCTCATCGCCTTGTTGGGTGCTTTCCTGGGATTCCCTCTGGCCAAGGGAGCGCTCCACCTCATCCTGACCAGCATGCCTGCCGAAGTGGCCAAATACATCGGCGGCTGGAATCAGATCAGCCTGGATCTTCGCGCGCTGGCCTTCACTCTGGCGATTGCGGTGCTCAGTGGAATTATTTCCGGGCTATTTCCCGCGCTGCAAAGCTCCCGGCTGGAACTGAACGAGACGCTCAAGGAAGGCGGGCGCGGCTCGAGCGGGAGCCGCGGCAGTCATCGTCTGCGCGGGGCGCTGGTGATCTGCGAGGTGGCCATGTCGCTGGTCCTGATCGTCGGCGCTGGCCTGATGGTTAAAGGTTTTCGCGCGCTGATGGATTCTCACATCGGCGCCCATCCCGCCAGCTTGCTGACACTCCAGGTTACTCTGCCCGAAGCCAGGTACACCAACGATGCGCAGCGCTCCGCTTTTTACCGCCAGGCCCTGCAGCACATCGAACAACTTCCCGAGGTGCAGTCCGCGGCGGTGCTCTACCGCTTGCCTTTCGCCGATGGCGCCGGACGCCGCGACTTCGTTATCGAGGGAAGTCCGGCGATGGAAGCGGGCGAGCGCCGCTCCGCAGTGCTGCAGAGCATCAGCCCGGCTTTCTTCTCCCAGTTTCAGGTCCCGGTGATCGACGGGCGTGTGCTGGGCGAGTCCGATATGGAAGCCACCGAGCCCAACGCGGTGATCAGCGAGAGCCTGGCGCGCCGCTATTTCCCAGGGCAGAATCCCATCGGCCATCGCATTAATCCCGGAACCCCGCAAGACAAGAAACCCTGGTTCACCATCGTCGGAGTGGTTGGCGACCTCCAGTACAACTTCACGCAGCGCGAGCCATTGCCCACCATTTACGCGCCCTTTACGCAGGCGCCGCGCACGTTCTGCCAGTTTTCCATCCGCTCAACGGCTGGCCTCGCCCGCCTGATTCCCGCCGTGCGCCAACAATTTGCCGCCGTGGACCCGGAAATGCCGCTGGGGAACATCAAGACCCTCGACCGGGTGATCTATGAATCCACCATCGGATTGGCTTACATCGCGGTGATGATGGCGGTGGTGGGCGGCATGGCGCTGATGCTCGCCGCTGCCGGCCTGTACGGCGTCATGGCTTATTGGGTCTCCGAACGCACCCAGGAATTCGGCATCCGCATGGTGCTTGGCGCGCTCCCGCGAGATGTGCTCAGCCTGGTGGCCAGGCGCGGTCTCTTCCTGACCTTCCTTGGTCTGGCCACCGGGCTTCCCATTTCCATTTTGTTGGCCCGCGCTCTCGCGAGCCTGCTCTATGGCGTCAGGGCCACGGACCTGCTGACGTTTGCTCTGGTTTCCCTGGTCCTTGGACTGGTGGCCTTGCTGGCGTGTTACGTGCCCGTGCGGCGCGCCACCCGCGTGGATCCGATGGTGGCACTGCGCTATGAGTAAGGCGGCAGGGGAGGAAGCACGGCTTGTTGGCGGATTGAGGCTGTTCGCCGGATGTGTTGCGAGTTTCGCTTTTCGATTTTCGAGATTCGAAGTTGAAAAATTTTGTGAGCTCTTGGCTGCCGTACTACGAGAGCCCGGGAGGGAATGATGGAAGTTCTTTGGCAGGACATTCGCTTTGGAATCCGCATGCTGTCCAAGCGGCCGGTCTTTACCGTGATCGCCGTCATCACGCTGGCCCTGGGGATCGGCGCGAACACCACCATGTTTACGCTGGTGAACGCGGTGCTCCTGCAGCCGCTGCCGGTGAAGGACTCCGCCCAGCTGGTGGGTGTGTTCGGCACCGATCTGCGCAACAGCCTCGAGCTGCAGCAGTTCTTGCCCATCTCACACCCCAATATCGAGGACCTGCGCGATAAGAACACCTCGCTCTCGGGGATGGCTTCACTCACATTCTTCGGCGCCAGTCTTTCCGGCGGGGACAAACCTGAATTGCTCAACGGACAACTGGTTTCCGGCAACTACTTTGACGTTCTGGGCGTGAAGGCGGCCCAGGGCCGCACTTTCCTCCCCGAGGAGGGGAACAAGCCCGGCCAGTTCCCTGTCGTCGTGCTCAGCAACGGACTGTGGAAGCGTCGCTTTGGTGGCGACCCCGCCCTGATCGGCAAGCAGATCACGCTGAACCAGCAGCCCTTCACGGTGATCGGCATAGTGCCGAAGAATTTCCATGGCACATTCGCCATCGGCTCGCCGGACCTGTGGGTCGCCGACGCCATGCATGACCAAGTCCTCGCCGGCTTTCAGAAAGAGTTTTTTACCAACCGCCGCGCGCTGGAGTGCTTCGCCTTTGGCCGGCTCAAGCCCGGCGTCACCTTGCAACAGGCGGAGTCGGAATTGAAGGCCCTGGCCACCGGTCTTTCCAAGGACTTCCCGGTCGAGAATGGTGGGCGAAATGTGCGCCTGCTGCCACTCGAACAAGCCTCCGTGGACCCCAATGTCCGCGGACAGTTCGTGCAAGCCGGAGCCTTGCTGATGACCGTGGTGGGTCTGGTCCTGCTGATTGCCTGCGCCAATCTGGCCAACCTCCAGCTCGCCCGGGCCACCGAGCGCCAGAAAGAGATCGCCCTGCGGCTATCACTCGGAGCCAGCCATGGGCGCCTGGTGCGGCAACTGCTTACGGAAAACGTGATGCTGGCGCTGCTGGGCGGCAGCCTGGGCATCCTTCTGGCGTTCTGGAGCCGCGAAGTCCTGATCTCTTTCCGCCCGCCTTTCCTGAATCCCAATGATCTCCCGCTGGATCTCGACCGTCGGGTTTTGACCTTCTCTCTGATCGCTTCCGTATTCACCGGAATTCTGTTCGGTCTTGCTCCGGCGTGGCAGGCCCTGCGCCCCAAGCTGAGCGAGACGCTGAAGGAAGGCGGCGGAAGGAGTGGGGCGGGAGGCGGACGCAACCGTCTGCGCAACCTCCTGGTTATCTCGGAGACGGCGCTGGCCATCGTCGCTTTGGTGGGGGCCGGGCTTTTCCTCCAGAGTCTGCGCAACGCGCAGAAAATCAACCCCGGTTTCGAAACCAAAAGTCTGCTGGTGGCCTCCTTTGACTTGGGCGCACAGAACTACAGCGAGCCCCAGGGCCGGGAGTTCCATCGCCGCTTGCTCGAGAAACTGAAAGTGATGCCCATGGTCTCCGCCGCTTCATTAGCCTCCAATGCCCCTTTCGGCGGCGGACTCCAGCGCACGGTCTTCCCCGAGGGTCTTGACTCCAGCGACCGCCGCAACGGCGTGCTGGTGTTGATCAATCACGTGGATTCCGCCTACTTCGATGCCATGAGCATCCCCGTGCTCCGCGGGCGCAAGATCACCGACGGCGACGAGGAGAAGGCTCCCATGGTGGCGGTGGTAAACGAAACCATGGCCAAGCGCTTCTTCCCCGGCCAAGACGCCATGGGCAAACGCTTCAAGTTTTTCGGCGAGCCGTGGATCCTCGAGATTGTCGGCATCGCCCGCGATAGCAAGTACAACACACTGGGAGAGGACCCGCAGCCTTGCATCTACCTCTCGCTGCGCCAGCACTATTCGCCCTTCATGACCCTGCACGTGCGCACCACGGGCGACCCCGCGGCGGCGCTTTCCACCGTGCGCAGCGCGGTGCAGTCTCTAGACACTTCGCTGCCCCTGGTCGGCGTAAACACTATGACCGAGGTGTTGAACCAGTCGCTGTGGGCCGCGCGCATGGGCGCGGGGCTTCTGGCTGTGTTCGGCCTGCTGGCTCTGACGCTCGCGGCCGTGGGCATCTATGGCGTGATGTCCTATTCCGTCAGCCAGCGCACCCAGGAGTTCGGCATCCGCGTGGCCCTGGGGGCGCAGAGGAGCGATGTCCTGCGACTGGTGGTGCGGCATGGAGTGGGGCTGACGCTCGTCGGCGTGGCCTTGGGCCTCACCGCCTCCTTCGCACTCCTGCGCGGCATCGGCAAACTGCTCTACGGTGTGAGCGCCACCGATCCGGTCACGTTCGTCGGCGTTCCCGCGCTGCTGAGCTGCGTGGCGCTGCTGGCTTGTTACCTGCCGGCGCGGCGCGCCACGCGTGTGGACCCGCTGGTGGCCCTGCGCTACGAATGAATCAGTTCCCCGTTGTCAGTTTTCAGTCGGAGGCGAAATGGAATCGTTCTGGCAGGACTTAAGATACGCGGCGCGAATGTTGGGAAAGAATCCCGGCTTCGCGGCGGTGGTGGTGTTGTCGCTGGCGCTGGGGATTGGTGCCAACACCACGGCGTTCGGCTGGATCGAGGCCGTGCTGCGCAATCCACTGCAGGGCGTGGAGCACGGCGACCGCATGGTTTCAATCGAAACGGTGACGCAGTCCGGGGAAACCATCGACTCCTCTTACGATGATTACCGCGACTATCGCGACAAAGCCCGTTCGCTGGACGGCGCCGTGGCCTTCAAGGACCGCCCGCTGAGCCTGGGTAACGAGAATAGTTCGGAACGCGTATGGGGGTTGATGGTCTCCGGCAATTATTTTCAATTCCTGGGCCTCCGCCCTGCCGCGGGCCGTTTCTTCTCGGCGGAAGAGCAGGACGAAAAACCGAACGCGCATCCCGTGGCCGTGTTGAGCTCAGGTTTGTGGAAGAGCCGGTTCAATAGCGACCCGAAGATTTCCGGCAAGACCATCAAGCTGAACCGGCAGGATTTCACAATCGTCGGCGTGGCCCCGGCGGAGTTCCAGGGAACGATTGTCGGCCTCAGCTTCGACATCTACGTGCCGCTGAGGATGTATACGCAGCTCACCGGAGGGGGAAACTGGCTGGATGATCGCGGGTCACGGCCGTTGCCCATTCTCGCGCGGCTTAAGCCCGGCGTTCGCGTGGAGGAAGCGCGCGCCGAAATCCAGACGATTGCCGCGCAAAACGCCAGCGCGTTCGCCGACACGAACCAGGGATTGAGCGCCACCGTGCTCCCGCTCGCGCAAGGGCGTTACGGGGTGCAGTCGCACCTCGCGACGCTGCTGCACATCCTGATGGCCGCGGGTGGAATGATCCTGCTGATCGTCTGCGCCAACGTGGCCAACCTGCTGCTGGCCCGTGCGACCTCGCGGCAGCGGGAGCTGAGCGTGCGTCTCGCGCTCGGCGCCAGCCGAGGACGGCTGGTTCGCCAGCTCCTGACTGAAAGTTTGCTGCTCGCCGTGCTGGGCGGAGGGGCGGGTGTGCTCCTGGCGATGTGGATGGGGGATTCCCTGGGCCTGCTGCTCCCCGTCACCGGTCTGCCGGTCGCAAGACTGGCCCGGCTGGACAGGACCGTGCTGCTCTTCACCGTGTTGCTTTCCGTCGGCGCAGGGATGGTGTTCGGCCTGCTGCCGGCGCTACATGCGGTGAAGGGTGGAGTGCACGAATCTCTGAAGGAGGGCGGGCGGAGCGCGACGCCGAGCGGGAGATCGCGGCGGATTCGCGGACTGCTGGTGGTCTCGGAGGTGGGACTGGCGCTGGTGGCGCTGGTGGGCGCGGGACTTTTTATCCAGAGTTTTGAAAAAGCGAAAGAGAGCGACACAGGGTTCGAACCCCACAACGTGTTGCTGGTGAGTTTGCAGCTCTCGACCAGCGGCTATGACCGGCAACAAATCTTCGATTTTCTACGGCGGGCGCAGGAACGGATCGCAGCGCTGCCGGGCGTGAAGGCCGCGAGCTACGCGGAAGACGTGCCACTGGGCTTTTCGATGGGGTCGTGGGAAACCCTCGAGGTGGATGGGTATGTGCCGCGCTCCAGCGACAACATGAAGATTTACCGCAATCTCATTCCGCCGGGCTACTTCGACCTTATGCGAATCCCGCTCGTTGCCGGGCGGGATTTTACGGAGCGGGACGATGACAAGTCGCCGTGGGTCGCCGTCGTGAACGAGGCGTTTGTGCGGCGCTTCCTTGCCGGCCGGGAACCCATCGGCCGCAAGTTCAACACCTGGGGCAGGAACTTGACCATCGTGGGCTTGGTGAAGGACAGCAGGTATCATGCTCGCAATGGAGCCCCGGAGCCGTACTTCTACGTCCCCTTCCTCCAATTCTCTAACGCGAGTACGGGCGTCGCGCTCCACATCCGCACAGCCGGCCAGCCGGAAGCCATGCTGCCGGCCGTGCGCCAGCAGCTTGCGGCGATTGATCCAAGCGTGACGGCCTTCGGCACCACGTCGCTCGATGACTACATCGGTGCGTCCACGTATATCCAGAAGTCGGCGGCCATGCTGCTCACCGTGCTGGGGGCGCTGGCGCTGTTGCTGGCGTCGCTGGGACTGTACAGCGTGGTGGCGTATTCGATCGCCCAGCGCACGCGTGAGATCGGCATCCGCATGGCTCTGGGCGCGCAGCGCGCCGACATCCTGAAATTGGTGGTGGGCCAGGGGATGGCGCTCGCGGTGACTGGAGTGGCAGCAGGAATCGTGGCAGCACTCGGGCTGACGCGCTTTTTGTCGAGCCTGCTGTTCGGCGTCAGCGCCACCGACCCTGCCACGTTTGCCGGCGTCGCGATGTTACTGGCCGCGGTGGCTCTGATGGCGAGCTACGTTCCAGCACAGCGGGCGGCACGGGTGGACCCGATGGTGGCCTTGCGGTACGAATAAAGCTGCCGAGTTTCAGTTTTCGCGTTTCGATTCTCGTCTGTCTGCTCGCTCTCGCCGCGAGCGGGATGACAAGAACCAACACAGAGGACGCAGAGAGCACAGAGGACACAGAGAGGGATAAGAAAAGATGAACACCCTACTGCAGGATCTTCGCTTTGCTGTGCGCATGTTGAGAAAAACGCCCGGCGTTTCGGCCATCGCCATTCTGACCCTGGCGCTCAGCATCGGCGCCAATGCCACGCTGTTTACCTGGTTCAAGGCCGCGGTGTTGCGGCCGTTGCCGGGCGCGGCGGATACCGGACGGCTCGTAACCATGAACGGCGTGCTGGGCGAGCGCGGCGGCCTCTCCAACAACTACCCCGGGTTTGTCTACTTCCGCGAGCACGCTTCGGTTTTCTCTGGGTTGACCGGCTACGAGTTGATCTTTCTGAATCTGGGCAGCGAGGGCCAGCCGGAAGTCGTGAGCGCCGGCATCGTTTCCGGAAATTATTTCGATGTGCTGGGTGTGCGGCTCGCGCGGGGCCGCGGGTTCCTGACCGATGAGGATGCCACGCCGGACACGCATCCTGTGGCGGTGATCAGCGACTCGCTGTGGCGGCGCCGTTTCGGCGCGGAACCGGGAATCATCGGCAAAGCCATCACCCTGAATCGTCATCCCTTCACCATCATTGGCGTGGCCCCCGCTCAGTTCGCGGGAACTTATGGCGGTCTGGCCCAGGAAATCTGGGTGCCGTTCATGATGCAGAGTCAGGTCGTGCCCGACGCGGATCTTCTGAAGGGAGGATTCGGTTTTCAAATCATGGGGCGGCTCAGTCCGGGCAAAGGCATAGCCGAGGCTCAGGCGGAGATGCATCTGCTGGCGCACCAGTTCGCGGAGACGCGCCCGGACACGCTGCGCGGCTACGATGTTCGCGTTTACCCGCTCTATCAATCCGAACGGGGAATTCAGTCCAGCATCGCCCAGGTTCTCCCCATTCTGATGGGCATCTGCGGGCTGGTGCTGCTGATCGCCTGCTCGAATGTCGCCAATCTGTTGCTGGCGCGTTCGCTCGCCCGGCGCAAGGAGGTGGCGCTGCGTCTGGCGCTGGGGGCCACGCGCATGCGGCTGGCGCGGCAAATGCTCACCGAAAGCTTTCTGCTCGCAGCCCTGGGTGGGGCGACCGGGCTGCTGCTGGCGTTGCTGACGCGCGATTCCCTCTACGCGCTGCTGCCCCCGTTTGGGACGAGCTTCGCATTCGATCTGAGAATTGACGGATGGGTGCTGGGCTTCACCATCGCGGCTACCCTGTTCACAGGTTTCCTTTTCGGGATGGCGCCGGTACTGCAGGCGTCGCGAGCGGACGTGGGAGCCACGCTCAAGAATGAAGCGTCATCGGTGGCCGGAGGATTTCGAAAGTCCTTCCTGCGCAACGGACTGGTGGTCTCGCAGATTGCTCTTTCCCTGGTGGCGCTGGTGTGCGCAGGACTATTCCTGCGCACACTGGAACTCGCTTTGCGCGCCAACCCGGGCTTCACCATCGCGCGGGCGCAGCTGGCCGATGTTGACCTTTCTCTGAACGGTTATGACCAGGCCCGTGGCCGCGAATTCTTCCGCCGCGCGCAGGAAACCCTGTCCAGCGTGCCCGGCGTCGAGGCGGTCAGCATTTCCAGCTATGTGCCACTGGGCCTCTCCGGCGGCGGCAATTCGCGCCGGGTCACCGTGGAAGGCTATACCCCGGGACCGCGGGAGAACGAGATTCAACACATTGTCACCGACACCATCGGTCCCGGCTACTTGCGCACGATGGGAATCCCTCTGGCGGCGGGCCGCGAGTTCACCGCCCGGGACGATGAGAACGCCCCGGGCGTCGCCGTGGTCAATGAGTCCATGGCCCATCGCTATTGGCCGGGACAGGATGCCGTCGGCAAACGTCTGATGGTTGGCGGGAAGTGGCAAGAGGTGGTGGGCGTGGCGCGCGAGATCAAGTACCGCGTGCTCGATGAGAGCCCTTCCCCCGCCATGTACCTGCCCGCCTGGCAGAACTACTCGCCGCAGATGACCCTGGTGGTGCGCACGATGGGGGAACCTGGGGCGGTGTGGCCCGCGGCCGAGCGCGCGCTGCGGCAACTGGACAGCACGCTGCCTCTTGCGCAAGTGGCAACCCTGGCCGAGCATGCACGCAGTTCCTTCTTTCTGCAGCGCGCCGCGAGCCTGCTCCTGTCGGCATTCGGTCTGCTTGCCCTGACGCTCTCCGCGGCTGGACTCTACGGCGTGATGTCGTTTTCCGTCAACCAGCGCATGCACGAACTGGGCATCCGCGTGGCGCTGGGGGCTCAGCCCGCCAGAATCATGCGTCTCGTGCTGGGCCAGGGTCTCCTGCTCACGCTGGGGGGAGTGGCCCTCGGTCTGGCGGGAGCGTTGGCCCTGGGGCGCGTACTTTCCAGCATGCTGTTGGGCCTTAACGTTGCCGACCCGCTGACCTTTGCCTCTGTGACTCTCCTTCTCGCCGCGGTGGCGCTCGTGGCGTGCGTTTTTCCGGCGCGCCGCGCCACTCGCGTGGACCCGGTGATCACGCTGCGCCACGAATAGCTCTTCAGCGCGTGGTTGGTGGCGTTGCCCGTGAACGGGGAATAGACGCTTAACCGCCGGCGATGGCGCCTATGATGAGGAAGGGTTCCGCCCCCGATGCGACCGCGTCGGGCAGTGGGGCGTCCGGCAGTTCATGGGACAGATCCTCCGCGCACGCGAAGAACCTCAAGAACGGCCGGCGCTGTTGCGCCACGTGATCGCGAATCGTGCCGCGCAGCATCGGAAAGCGGACCTCGAGCTCATCGAGGATAGCGCGCTGCGTGACCTGCCCCTTGATGTCGAGCTCCACCTCGCCGCTGACCCGCGCCAGCGTCCGCAGATGTGCCGGAAGTTCGACGCGGATCATTTCAGCGTCTGGACCTCGACGGAAAGCACGGCCGGAAGATCTCGGACGATGGGCGTCCAGCTATCTCCGGCATCGGCAGACGCGTACACCTGGCCTCCCGTGGTCCCGAAGTATATCCCGCACGATTCGAGCGAGTCGACAGCCAGGGCACTGCGCAACACGTTAACGTAGCAGTCGCGCTGCGGCAGACCTTTCGTGAGCGCCTCCCACTCGTTCCCGCCCGTGCGGCTGCGGTAGACGCGCAGCTTGCCATCGGGCACAAAGTGCTCCCCGTCACTCTTAATGGGGATGACGTAGATGGTCTCCGGCTCGTGTGCATGAATGTCAATCACGAAACCGAAGTCGCTCGGCAGATTTCCGCTGATCTCTCGCCACAACTCGCCGGCGTCGTCGGTGCGCATGACGTCCCAGTGCTTCTGCATGAACAGCACATCCGGGCGCGAGCGGTGCATGGCGATGCGGTGAACGCAGTGGCCGACCTCGGCAGTCGGGTCGGGGATGTGCAGGGACTTCAGTCCACGGTTGATGGGCCGCCACGTCTTGCCGGCGTCGTCGGTACGGAACACACCCGCCGCGGAGATGGCAATGTAGATCCGCTGCGGATTGCGCGGATCCAGAACAATGGTATGCAGACACAGTCCACCGGCGCCGGGCGCCCAGCGGGGACCTGAGCTGTGGCCGCGCAGTCCGGCAAGCTCCTGCCAGGTCTGCCCGCCGTCGGTCGAGCGAAACAACGCCGCGTCTTCGACCCCGGCGTAGACCGTATCCGGGTCGGTGAGCGACGGTTCGAGATGCCAGACTCGCTTGAACTCCCAGGGGTGCGGCGTGCCGTCGTACCACTGGTGCGTGGTGGGCGGTTTGCCGGTTTCGGGGGACGTGTCGTTAACGAACTTGTTGCTGTCGCCTTTGGGCATACCGCCTGGGGGGGTGGCCGGTTCGCCGGGTGGTGTTCCGGGTTGGTGCCATGTCTTGCCGCCGTCATCTGACCGCTGAATGATCTGCCCGAACCAGCCGCTGCACTGCGACGCATACAGCCGGTTGGGGTCAGCGGGTGATCCCTTAAGGTGGAAGATCTCCCAGCCCGCAAAATGGGGACCGCTGACGTCCCAATTTTTGCGCTTTCCGTCCGATGTCAGAACAAACGCGCCCTTGCGTGTGCCAACCAGGAGACGTACCTTGCTCATCCTTCACTCCTCCTTGTGTTTCGCTTTGAGGTGATCGAAGCTCTCCAGCCAGAACCGCCGGTCCCGCTCCAAGCACTGTGTAGGCTAACCTCGCAGAGGAATGAGCGCAAGCAGTCGGTCATCGCATAGGTAAAGCCCTCCCCAGACCAATGCGCCGACATAGATGCCAAATTCCCGCAAACCACGCGACCTGCCGCAAGTTTCAATCAGAGGCGCGTCCTTCTCGCGTGGCGAGCAACCAGAGTGGATCCCCTGGTGGCTTTACGCTACGAGTGAAATCGCATCTGATGCGCGGTGAAGATGGATTGAGAGCGTCGTCTCCCGGTCAGCGTGTTTCATTCCAGACAAAATCGGCCGGGATTGTGCGTTGTCCGTTCTTGCGACAGGGGCGTCCCGGAAGCGGGCAGTGAGGCTTGCATCGACCGCAGCCAACTATCTCTATCTCATTCTCTTATATATAGTTAGCTGCAAATCTCCCTGGCATCCCACCTGCCCTTCACCTGCCTGCTATCCGTGTCCTGAAGCGCGGGTCTAACCAGGAATGTACGGATGGAGGCGGGATGCAAACCTTTTGGGCTGATATTCGCTACGGCGTTCGACTGTTGCTGAAGAATCCGGGATTCTCCGTGATCGCTGTGCTGACCCTGGCCCTGGGGATCGGCGCCAACACCGCCATCTTCAGCATCGTCTATGGCGTTCTGCTGCGCCCTCTGCCCTATCCGGAAGCGCGGCGGCTGGTGCGCGTCTTCGATGTCCAGCCCAGCTACGGTCTTGCTCCGTCGGACTACCCCGAATACCTCGGCTGGAAAACGCAGTCGCAGGTGTTTGAGGAATCCGCGGCCTACTTCAACACCCCGGCCATTCTGACTGGATCGGGCACACCGGAAGAAATCCTCACGCTGCGCGCAACTTCCTCGCTGGCTACATTATTCGGTTTTGAGACGCAGTTGGGCCGCACCTTGCGCCCGGAAGAAGACTCGCGGTCGAGCGCGCGCGCAGTAGTGCTCGATTATGGATTCTGGCAAAGCCACTTTGGCGGCGATCCCGCGATCCTCGGCAAGTCCATCAACCTGAGTGGCGAGCCTTGCACTGTCGTCGGCGTCCTGCGGCGCGGGCGGCGCCTTCCGGAAAATCGCGCCATGCTCATGGGCTTGCGTCTGGACGAGAAAACCGCGCCGCGGGGCATGCACTTCTTGACCGTGGTGGGGCGCCTGCGGCCCGGTGTCTCTCTGGTGCAAGCGCGCCAGGATGCCGCCGCGGCCGCCACCCATCTGCAAAAAGAGCGCGCCACTACTCACGGTATGCAACTAGAAGGCCTGAGAGAAGACACCGTGAACGGCGCGGATACTCCGCTGCTGGTGATGCTCGGAGCAGTGGGCTTCGTGCTGCTGGTTGCCTGCGCCAACGTCGCTAACCTTCTTCTCGCCCGCGCCAAGCGGCGGCGCAAGGAGTTCGCCATTCGCGTTGCGCTGGGCGCTGGACGATGGCGGTTGGCGCGGCAATTGCTCACGGAGAGCCTTCTCCTGGGTCTGGGCGGAGGTCTGCTGGGGCTACTGCTCGCCAACTGGTCATTGGCCGGCATATTGGCGCTTCAGGCCGGAAGACTTCCGCGCGCCGATGAAGTGCAAATCGACGGCACGGTGCTGGCCTTCACCCTGTTGATTTCTCTGGCCACAAGTATGCTTTTCGGCCTGGCGCCGGTCTCGCGCATCTGGAAGACGGCGCCGCAAGACGATCTGAAAGACGCCGGCCGCGGGGCTGTGGCCGGCGCGTCGCGCCAGCGCAGCCTGCTGGTGCTTTCCGAAGTGGCGCTCTCGCTGGTCCTGCTGATTGGCGCCGGCTTGCTGTTGCGCAGCTTTACGCGGCTGCTCAGCGCCGACAAGGGTTTCGACGCGGCGCGCGTCCTCACTTTCGACCTCAATCTCTCTGGTCAAAAATATAGCCAGCCCACGCAAGAAGCGGCATTCTTCGCGCGGGTCCTGGAGCGCCTCGGGGCGCTGCCGGGAGTAGAAGCTGCCGCCGCAAGCAGCAGTCTCGCGCTGGGTGGCAATGGATCGAACGGAGACATCGCGATTGAGGGGCGCCAGTTCCCGCGCGAGACACGCGCCATGGCCGATAAGCGCATCGTTAGCTCCCAGTTTTTTCGCGCCATGCATATCCCGGTGATCCACGGGCGGCCTTTTTCTCCGGGCGATATCGCGGGGGCTCCGCCGGTGGCCATTATCAACCAGGCGCTGGCTCGGAAATTTTTCCCCAATGAAAACCCTATCGGCAAACGCATCGACTTCATGTGGGACACCGAGGGCTGGCAGGAGATCGTCGGGGTGGTCGGCGACGTCAAGGAAGAAGCCTTGAATGTTCCCCCGGCGCCGGCCATCTACGTTCCATTCCTGCAGCGGCCTGCCTCTGCGATGACCGTGTTTCTACGCGCGAAATCTGACGACCCTGCCGCTTTGACCGCGGCCGCGCGCACCGTGGTCCTCGGCATGGACTCTCAGCAGCCTCTTTCCAACGTTCGCACTCTGGAAGATGTTGTTTCTCTATCGGTGGCCGACCGCAGGCTGACGCTCGGCCTGATGAGCGCCTTCGCGCTCCTGGCGCTGGTCTTGAGCGGCATCGGTGTCTACGGCGTGGTTTCCTATTCCGTGGCACAACGCACGAATGAGATCGGAGTGCGCCTGGCTCTGGGAGCGCAGCCCCGGGACATTCTTCACCTGGTCGTTGGGGGCGGGCTTCGCAGTGTGCTGGCCGGCGTGGGGATCGGCCTGGCGGCTTCGCTTGGCCTGACGCGGCTGATGGCCAGCCTGCTCTACAACGTCAGCCCGGCCGATCCGCTCACCTACGCTGCGGTGTCCGTACTGCTGATCGGCATCGCGCTGGCGGCGTGCTTCGTGCCCGCGCGGCGCGCCACGCGCGTCGATCCGATGGTGGCGCTGCGGTATGAGTGATAGCGCTGGAGAGATGGCAGATTGACATTCGATTTTCGGCTCGCGGCCGGCAACTGTAGACTGTTGACATTCCATCTTCGCCGGGGCGAGTGCGCGATAACGGCAGCAGTGGAAAGGGAGAAATCATGATTAAGATGCGCAGCATCGAAAAATCCTATCCCGTCGGCGCGGGACGCTCCTGGGTACTGCGCCGCGTCGATCTGGACATCCGCGAAGGCGAGTTCCTGACCATCATGGGGCCATCGGGCGCGGGCAAGTCATCGCTGATGGCCATTCTGGGAATGCTCGACGGCGACTGGAAAGGCGAGTTTTTCCTGTACGAAAATGCCGTTCACAAACTGAAAAACCAGCAGCGTGTCGAGCTGCACAAACGCTACGTCGGCTTTGTCTTCCAGCAATATCACCTGCTGGACAATCTGACCGTGGCGGAGAATCTCGATCTGCCGCTTTCCTATCGCGATTTGAAAAAACCCGAGCGCCAGTCCATCGTCGCCGACGTCCTCGACCGCTTCCAGATCGTGGGCAAGAAGGACCTCTACCCCAGCCAGCTCTCCGGCGGGCAACAGCAACTGGTCGCCGTGGCCCGCGCGGTGATCGGCAACCCCAAGCTGGTCCTCGCCGACGAGCCCACCGGAAGCCTGCACTCCAGCCAGGGCAAGATGATCATGGACCTGCTCAAGGGATTGAACGACCAGGGCACCACCATCGTCCAGGTGACCCACAACGAGAATTGGGCCGCCTACGGTGACCGCATCATCCAGCTCCTCGACGGCTGGGTGGCCAACAGCGATGAAAAGAAAGCGGTGACCAGCGGTTCGTAAGAGCCTCGCCGCTCGGTGCGGAGTAGGAACTTCCCCGGGCGAATGGTTCCATTTTCGATTTTGAAGTTTCGATTTTCGACTCTTGTCTAAATGAGGAGAGGTAATGGAAACTCTGTGGCAGGACCTGCGCTACGCCGCGCGCTCACTGGCGAAGAGTCCTGGGTTCGCTCTGTTTGCTATCGCCGTGATCGCTCTGGGCATCGCCGCGAACACTGCGATCTTCAGCGTGGTGGATGCCGTTCTGCTCCGCGCCCTTCCCTATCGCAATCCCGATCAGCTGGTCATGCTCTGGGAGGACGCTTCCTTCGTCGGTTTTCCGCACAACACGCCCGCTCCGGGGAATTACGCGGACTGGAAGGCACAGAACCATGTTTTCGAAGACGTCGCCGGCATGCGCTTTTCCTCGTTCAGCCTGACCGGCGACGGCGACCCGGAACAGATCCAGGGACCCGCGGTCACGGCCAACTTATTTCCGATTCTGGGCGTGAAACCATCGCTGGGCCGCGTCTTCAGTGAAGAGGAGGACCGGCCGGGAGCGCCACATGTGGTCATCCTGAGCCACGGTCTGTGGTTGCGGCGATTTGGCGCCGACCCGCAGATTATCAGAAAAGATCTGCTCCTCAACGACGAGAAGTACACCGTTGTCGGGGTGATGCCCCGCGGCTTCACCTTCCCTGACCGCGATGCGCAATTGTGGGTTCCTGCCGCCTTCTCCAGTCGGACGCTGGCGAACCACGACTCGCACTTCCTCAACGTTGTCGCGCGGCTGAAGCCTAGCGTTTCACTCAAGCAGGCCAACGCGGACCTGGCGGCCATCGCCAGACGTTTGGCGGAGCAGTATCCACAGAGCAATGCCCGGGTGGGGGCATTTGCTGTGCCATTGCGCGAAGAGGTGGTCGGAGACGTTCGGCGCGCCATCCTGGTCCTGATGGGTGCTGTCGCCTTTGTGCTGCTGATCGCCTGCGGAAACGTCGCCAACCTTGTGTTGGCCCGCTCCGCCTCCCGGCGGAAGGAGCTTGCGGTGCGCATGGCCCTCGGCGCCACCCGCCCCAGGATCATCCGGCTTCTTCTCGCCGAAAGCGTACTCCTTTCGTTCGCCGCAGGGGCAGCGGGTCTCTTGCTATCGATGTGGAGCGCCGCATTCCTTGAAAAACTCATTCCCGAAGGGATTTCTCCCGACCAAGCAGGAAGCTTCAGCAGCGCAGTCCTCGGTTTCACGATGGTGGTTTCTATCGCGGCGGGGGTGCTCTTCGGCACCATGCCGGCTCTGCGTGTCTCGCGGACCGACTTGAACACCGCGCTGAAGCAGGGTGGCTCGGGAAGCGGGCCGCTGTCCGCCGGCCGGCGGATGCGGAGCGTCCTGGTAGTTTCTGAGATCGCTCTCTCACTGGTGCTTCTGACCGGCGCCGCTTTGATGGCCGAAAGCTTTTTGAAACTGCGCGGGCTGGATCCCGGCTTCCGCGCGGAAAATGTCTTAAAACTGCGGACGTCGCTCCCGCGCACCAGGTACGCAGAGGCCGCCCAACGAACTGCTTTTTACGACCAGGTCCTTGCACGAGTCGAGGCGTTGCCCGGAGTCGTCTCTGCCGGTTACACCACTTTTCTGCCTCTGACCCTTCGAGGGGGAACCCAGGGCATCACCATTGAGGGTCAACCCGCGCGGCTGCCGGGGCAAGTGAACCAGGCCAATACTCGCGTCGTCAGCCCGGATTACTTGCAGACCATTGGCGTGCCGCTGATCTCTGGCCGCTATGTTGGCCGGCACGATCGGGAGAATACGCTCTACGTCGCGGCCGTCAATCAAACCATGGCCCGCAGGTACTGGCCCGGCGAAAACCCTCTCGGCAAGCGGTTCAAGGTCGGCGATTATGCGGAAGCGGTCCCCTGGGTCACTGTTGTCGGCGTGGTTGGAGATGTCCATCAGATGGGACTCGACGTCCCTTCGCGCACGGAGATGTATTTTCCCTATCCGCAGCATGCGGATTTCTCGCCCAGGGACCTGGCCATCAAGACCTCCGGTGACCCCTTGCAATTCGCGGCGGCTGTGCGGCAGCAGATCTGGGCGGTGGACAAGGATCAGCCCATTGCCGCGATGATGCCGATGCAGGATCTGCTCGACGATGAGGTTGCTCCGCGCAAGCTGCAGACGACGCTGCTGGGGGCTTTCGCCGGGCTTGCTCTGCTGCTGGCATCCCTGGGCGTCTACGCCGTGGTCTCATACTCCGTGACTCAGCGCACGCAGGAAATCGGCGTACGCATGGCGCTGGGGGCCCAGGGCCGTGATGTCCTGGGGATCGTCCTGGCTACAGGTCTGAGGATGGCTCTGATCGGAGTGGGCATCGGCCTTGTCGGCGCTGCCGCCTTGAGCCGGGTGATCGCCAGCCTGCTGTTCGGCGTCACGGCAACGGATCCGCGGGCCTTCATACTCGTGGCGCTCCTGCTTCTGGGCGTGGTGATGCTGGCCTGCTACATCCCTGCGCGCCGCGCCATGCGCGTCGACCCGCTGGTGGCCTTGCGTTATGAGTGAGGCAGCCGATCATCGCCACAGGGCCTCCCTCCGGGAGCGATAGGGTAATATGGTTGCCATTCCAACGATGCCGATGAAGGCTGCTGAACAGTTTTCGCCGCGTGTGCTTATCGCCGACGATCAGCCCGACGTCCGCGAAGCGCTGCGCCTGCTGCTCAAGGGTGAAGGATATGATACGGCCAGCGCTGCGTCACCCGCGGCGGTGCTCACCGCGCTCGAGGCGCGCGAGTTCGATGCCGTCCTGATCGACCTGAACTACACGCGCGACACCACCTCCGGCCAGGAGGGGCTCGACCTGCTCTCGCGCATCCACTCGATTGACAGCACGCTTCCCGTGGTGGTGATGACCGCGTGGGGCAGCGTGCAGATTGCCGTCGAGGCCATGCGCCGCGGTGCCCGCGACTTCGTCCAAAAACCCTGGGACAACGCCCGGCTGATCGCCATCCTGCGCACGCAAATCGAGTTGCAGCGCGCTCTGCGCGAGAGCCGCCGCCTCGAGGCGGAAAACCGCGTCCTGCGCGCCGAGGGTGGCCCCACGCTGATCGCCGAAGCGCCGTCAATGCGCCCGGTGGTCGAGCTGATCTCGCGCATCGGTCCCTCCGACGCCAACGTGCTGATCACCGGCGAGCACGGCGCGGGCAAGGAAGTGGTGGCCCGCGCGCTCCACGTCCTCTCGCCGCGCAACGGGCGCAACATGGTCACTGTCAACGCCGGCGGTCTCTCCGAGGGCTTATTCGAAAGCGAGCTGTTCGGCCACGTCAAAGGGGCCTTCACTGACGCCAAGAGCGACCGCGTGGGCCGCTTCGAGCTGGCCGACGGCGGCACGCTGTTCCTCGATGAGATCGCCAACATCCCGCTCAACCTGCAAGCCAAACTGCTGCGTGTGCTGGAAACGCGCGAGCTCGAGCGGGTCGGCTCTTCGAAGACCATCCGCGTGGACGTGCGCGTGCTCTCCGCCACCAACGCCGACCTCCGCGCCGAAGTTTCCGCCGGTCGCTTCCGCGAGGACTTGCTGTTCCGCATCAACACCATCGAGATCCACATTCCGCCGCTGCGCGAGCGCCGCGAAGACATCCTGCTTCTGGCCATGCACTTTCTCCACCGCTACGCGCAGCGTTACCGCAAAGACGTTCGCGGCTTCGATGAGGCCGCGCGCCAGGCGCTGCTCGAACATCCCTGGCCGGGCAACGTGCGTGAGCTCGAC
>JBGPJC010000002.1:0-74677 GCA_041485165.1 Terriglobia bacterium
CCCAGCGCCGTGGTGAGCAAGCCGGAGAGTCCCGCGAGCCATAGCGTGGCATTGCTGTAACGGCCCTGCGCATTGTCGCCGGCACGCGCCAGATCAATCAGCGCCGCGTAAACATAAAGGAAGGGAACGAGCTGGAGGACCACCGCCAGATCCAGCATGGTTTTGTAGGCCTGTTCAACGGTGGCGCCGAAAAAGCTCATGGCCACAAACAGGCCGGAAAGAATGGCATGTACGGTCAGGGCCACGTATGGAGTTCCGAAGCGCGGGTGCAGACGGCCCAGCGCGGCGGGCAGGTAGCGGTCCAGGCCGGCCACGAATGGGACGCGGGCCGACCCGGAGAGCCACGCCGAGGCGATGCCGGCGATGGATATCGACAAGACCAGCGCCAGTGCCGGCACCATCCAGCCGACTCCCACTCCTTCGGCCATGCTGCTGATGGCTTGCAGAATGCCTTGCACCGCGCCTATCTGCTTTTGCGGCAGAGCCAGCAGCACCGCCAGGGTCGCGCCGATGTACAGCAGCCCGGAAGCAATACCACCCCAGAAAACAGCGCCGGGAACGGTGCGGCGCGGGTCGCGGATTTCATCGCCCATCATCGAGCCGAGTTCCAAACCCACCAGTGCAAAGCAGATGACCCCGAAAGAGGAGATCAACCGCCAGTCCGCGCCGGCTACGCGAAAGCTGGCCAGGGTGAGGCTGCTTCCCTTCTGCACCAGCACGATGCCAGCCAGCCCGATCAGGGCCAGCGCAGCCACGGCAGTGCCGATCGCTCCCAGGTTGTTCACCCACTTGCCCACGCCGAGGCCGCGGATATTCAACGCCACCAGAACGGCGAGCAGCGCGATGGCCATGCAGAAGACGTAGACTTTGTTGTCACCCAGCGCGTGGAAGCGCGCCCCGCCGATATATACCGAAATGCCCACCAGATAGAGCAGCAAAGTGGGAATGTAAAAAATGTTGTTGGTCCAATAGCACCAGCCGGACATAAAGCCGTGGAACGCGCCGAAGCGTTCTTTGGTCCACAAATACACGCCGCCTTCCCCGGGATAGCGATGAGATAGCTCGATCACAGCGATGCCTTGCGGCCAGAAGAAAAAGACCAGGGCCAGCAGCCAGAGCCACACGGTGATAGCGCCGCCCGCAGCCACCACCGGCACGATATTCAGATTGGCCACCGCCACCACGAACAGCAGGACCAGGTCCCACTGCCCGAGGACGCGCTTGAGGTGAGGCGCCGAATCGCCGGCCGACGGCGTGGTGGACAAACCGCTCTCCTGCCGCCCCGCCGCTAGTGCGCTGCGGCGGCGAACTGTTCTTTCTGGGCGCGGGCCAGCGCCGGAGCCACTTCTTCAAATGCGGCGATGTGGCGGTCAATTTCCGCTGCGGTGTGCTGGACGGAGATGGTCCACTGCTCATCCCACCAGTAGGGCTGCGCCAGTACGCCGCGATTGACCATGGCAAACCAGTAGTGCCGCCAGAGTTCGGAGTCTACTTGCAGCCATTCGCGGTAATTGCGGATGGGTTTATCGCGGAACATCAGGACGCCGTTCGCGCCGGCGCTGACCATGCAGCCTTTGAGGCCAGTCTTCTCCAGCGTCTTCTGGTAGCCGGCGACCAGCTTGGTGTTCAGGCGATTGACGTGAGCGTAGGCGTCGCGGGTGAGCACTTCACGGAATGTCGCCAGACCTGCGGCCATCGAGATGGGGTTGGTGTTGTAGGTGCCGCCATGAAAGACCTTGTGCTGGCTGATCTGGTCCATCACCTCGCGCGTGGCACCGAAGGCCGACAGTGGGAATCCGCCGCCGATGGATTTTGCCAGGCAGACGATGTCAGGCTTGATGCCGAAGTATTCGCAGGCCCCGCCGTAGGCCAGCTTCGCGCCGGTCTTCACTTCGTCAAAGATCAGCAGCGCGCCATGCTTTATGGTGAGATCGCGCAGGCCTTGCAGGTAGCCCGGCTCGGGCATGCAGATGCCCACGTTCATCATGATCGGCTCGACGATGATGGCGGCAATCTGGCCGGGATGTTTGTGGAAGAGGCGCTCGGCGCCGGCCAGGTCGTTGAACTGCGCGATTAAAGTGTTGGCGACATGCGCGGCGGGGATGCCCGCGCCGCCGGGAACTTGTGTGGGCTCGTCCGCCGGGCCGCACTGCTCGAGCTTGGGTTTCAAGCTGACCAGCACGGCATCGTGTAAGCCGTGGTAGCCGCCCTCCATCTTGATGATGCGCTCGCGGCCGGCGGCGGCGCGCGCCAGGCGCACGGCATGCATGGTGGCCTCGGTGCCGCTGGAGCCGAAGCGCACCATGTCCACCGGATAGCGCTTGCAGATTTCCTCGGCCAGCTCCCATTCCATGTCATGGGGCATGCCAAACGCGGTGCCGATCTTGAGGCGCTGCTCAACGGCGCGGACCACGGCGGGGTGGGAGTGGCCGGCCATGAGCGTGCCGAAGCACAGGTTGAAATCGATGTACTCGTTGCCGTCAACGTCGCGGATACGGCCGCCCTGCCCCTCTTTGACGAAAATTGGATAGGGGTCGTAAGCGCGGTAGTTGCTGGCCACGCCCAGGGGCAGACGATTCAGCGCGCGGGTGTGGGCTTCCTTTGAGCGCGGCGTGCGCTTTTCGTATGTGGCGATTTCTTTTTGCAGGCCTTCGTGCATGGGACTTCTCCTTGCGAAATCTCAGCTGTTGTAAATCATACCGCGGAAGCGCGGGGCACCTGCGGCGAATCAACTGTCGAAAAATGACCGGTCGGATAAACATTCCGCGCCGCCGCGGATGGGGCTTCCGGCGGCGCGCCGATGCTTGCCTCAGAACGAGAATTTCAACGCGAATTGAATCTGACGCGGATCGCGCGCCCGCGTGACGCGGCCGAACTGCGTTCCCTGGGAGATGTCCCCCTGAACCCCGAGGAATTGGGCATGGTTGAACAGGTTGAAGAATTCCGCGCGGAACTCCATCTTGACGCGCTCGGTCAAATGGGTCGCCTTCAGAAAACTGATATCAAAATTGACGATGCCCGGGCCGCAGCAGATGGTGCGGGGTGAGTTGCCTATGCCCCCCAGCGGGACGGTGCCGCCTGCTGTGGTGTCGGTATTGTCGAAAATGTTCGGGTCGAAAACTACGTTGGCAACGGGCATGCACACGGGAGCACCAGGAGCTGTGGGCCCTGTCCCCAGTTGACATCCTCCCTTCCGCGGGTCCTGGGTACGGAAGGGCAGGACTATATTGGGTTCACCAGGCGCCTCGAAACCTACGCTGCTAAAAAGTTCGTTGTCGGTGACCCCGGTGGTGAGACGGATGGGGAAACCTGATTGGAAAGAGACAATCCCCGAAGAGGCCCAGCCGTTGAGGGCTTTTCCAGCGAAGCCCTTCATCTTCGGGATGGGCAATTCCCAGTAATAACTCAACACAAAGCGGTGGCGAGAGTCGAATAGGGAGAGCCCGCGCGTGGCCGAGAAATTCACGGGGTTGAGGGCGTTTTCGAAGCTCGAGGCGTTGTCGATGGACTTGCTGAAGGTGTAAGCGCCCTGGAGTTGCAGGCCATGCGAGAATTTCTTCTCCAGCAGGACTTGCAAGGAGTTGTAGTTGGAATTGGCAATCGAAGCTTGCGTGAAGATATTGGAGAACACCGGCACGCCATCATTCGGACAGCCGGTGCCGGTCATCGGATCGCAGAGCGGCGTGGAGTAGCGTCTCAGGCCAACCAGCGTAATCCCCGCAGGTCCCAACGTAGTGTTCGCAGGGATGACGGTGGGCCCGCCGCCGTTCGCCGAATAGGGCAGGTGGAGGGCAACGGGCAGGACCGTGCCACCGGGAATCAAATAGGCACTATCGGCCCCGAATTGCGCACAGGTGCCCGCACCCAAGATGGAATTCAGGTCCAGACAGGTTTGCGGGTTGCCGTGGTTGAGGTCGTAGGAAGCAAACAGCCGGTGGGCTTGTGAGCCCACGTAGCCAATCTGGAACAGCATGTTGCCGGGCAATTCGCGCTGAATGGTGAGGTTGTACTGCTCGGCGTATTGCGACCGCACGTCAGGCTGCAGCTCCCCAAAGAGCAGGATGGGCCGGAATCGCGAGAAATCAACCCCACTGCCGCGCGGCGGGTTCAAAATCCCGCCGAACGGGTTTGGGTTGAGAGTACCATCCTGGCCCACGAATGGTGTCTGGAGGAGCACGCTCGAGAAGAACGAGCTGCCACCAAAGGGAGGCTCGGCGCTGAACTGCTCGAGCACCAGCTGTTCGACCGGATTGTAGAAGAGGCCGAAGCCCATGCGGACACTGGTCTTGCCGGGTCCTCCGGTAAGGGCCTTGAGCCATCCCTCGTTCCATCCCGGGCTCCAAGCCAGACCAATGCGCGGAGCAAGCGACTTGTAGTAGGTCTGAGTCAATCCGTTGGGCACGCCCTTGTCCCCGGGAACGACCAGTCCGACGGGAGTGACTCCGGCGGTGTTGCAATCCGGTCCCAGTGAACTGCCCGCCGGAAGCGCACAAGGATAAACTGAGCTCACCTGGCCGGGACGGAAGGTTTGCACCTTGTGGCCGATGTCGTTGAGCGGAGTGTTTAATTCCCAGCGCAGGCCGTAGTTCAAAGTGAGGTTGGGCTTGATCTTCCAGCTATCCTGCGCGAACAGATAGTAGGAAGTCGAGCGAACCAGCTCGGCTTGAGCGCCGCCCTGCAAGTAGCTGTCGACCAGCCCTAGCAGGTAGTTCGGATAGGAGTTGTCGGACGCGATGCTGCTGCCGATGCCGGTGTTGCCGAAAATGAGCTGGCCGTTCACATCGAAAAACAGGGTCTGATCAAACCTTTGGAAGCGGATGTCTCCACCGAACTTCAGACTGTGCTTGCCGATTACCTTGCTGTAGTTGTCCGAAAACTGAAAAGTGTTCCCGGTCTGCGGCAGTTCGCCCTCGAAGTTGTTGCCGATGCTGAACCCGCCATTGACGACGATGTTGGGCACGCCCTCGCGAGAGGCGCCGAGCCCGGGGGTGATGCCCAGACTCTGGCCGGGGGCAGCGACGATGGGCGCCCCGGTCGAGTCAACCAGAGTCGTATCGCTGGTGCCCGTGAAGCAGAATGGCAGGGCCGTCCCGCCGCAGGATTTGGTGATCAGATTGGTGACCAGGGGGTGGTTGAACTTATTTTGCGACTCGCGGAAATAAGTGAATCGCGCCTCATTGACCGCGGTGCTCCCGATGGTCCAAGTGTGGCTGATGTTGAGCTGCTGGATGGCCTGGTCAGTGAGTCCCGGGAAATTGCCAAGATTGGCGCCCGCGGCCTGGAAACGCGCAAACGGGTCCAGGTTTTTATCATGTTCGAAGAAGTAGTAGGCGGTGAGCGTCTGATTGGCATTCAAATGATGGTCGAACTTGAAAGTGAACTGGTCCTCGTCATTTCGTGAATTGGGCACGCCTTGAAAGAGATTCCCCGGCAGGTTGGCGCCGCTCGCCGGCAGGAAGCGCAGCAGATTGGCGGCGACAGGATCAAAACACACCGTAGGAATCACGTTGGTGGGAAAAATCGAACCCGGCCCTCCCCACGGCGTTGCCGTGCCTCCCAGCGCCGCGGTCAGTCCAGGACCTCCGCCCACCGCGCCGATCGCTGCGCTGCAGCCGGGCCGGTTCTGCAGGACGTTGGCCAGCGTGATGCTTGGACTTCCTCCGAAGGCGGAGCCGGCAGAGAAATCACCGGTCAACTCGGTAGGGGAGGGTAGCGTGATCTGCTGCGAGGAGATTCCCTTCTTGGCGCGGCGCCCTTCATAGGATCCGAAGAAAAACGTCTTGTCCTTCTTGATCGGCCCGCCGAAGGTCCCGCCGTACTGGTTTTGCTGCGAATCCGGCTTGGTGGTGTCCAGGTAGCCGCGGGCGTTGAGCACCTTGTTGCGGAAGAACTCATACAAGCTGCCGTGCCAGTCGTTGGTGCCGGACTTGGTGACCACGTTAACCACGGCGCCGGAATTGCGCCCGTACTCGGCATCGAAGGTGTTGGTGAGGACGCGGAATTCCTCGATGGTGTCCGGCGAGGGCTGCACCGCCGGGAGGTTGGCGAACATGTCGTTCCCTTCCCCGCCGTTGACGCTGTAGTTGTTCGAGCGGCCGCGCCCTCCATTTACGGAGACCACGCCGGGCTTGTCGCTGCCGTAGAACAGGTCAATGCCCACCTGGGACTGCACCCCCGGTTGGCTTTGAAGCAGTTGGTAGACGTCGCGAGAGTTCAGAGGAAGCTCGGTGATCGCGCGTTCGTTGACCACCGCGCCAAGCTGCGTGCTGGTGGTCTCTACCTGGGCGCCGGAGGCTTCCACAGTGATGGTCTGCGAGGACTGGCCCAGCACCAGGTCCGCGGTGACCACCACGACGTGGCCGATGTCCACGGCGACGTCCTTCTGCACAAATTTCTTGAAGCCCGCCGCTTCGATCCCGATGTCATAATGCGCCACCGGGACCGAGACGAGCTCGAATGCGCCGTCCTTGTCCGTGGTAGCGAACCGCTGCGCGCCTGTCCCCACCGTGGTGGCGGTTACCCTGGCGCCGGGCACGACTGAGCCCGACGGATCTTTCACCGTGCCGCGGATGCCGCCATTCTGTGCCAGCGCGGTCCCCGCCAAGCCGAGTACAAACGCCAAAAGCCCCAAGACCCTCAGAATGGTCTTCATCCCGCCTCCTTTTTTCTGTGGCCGCGCCCGCTGCACGGCTCCCCGGTGAAGTTTCGGCTTGCGCCCCCGCGACAAACCTTACTATAATCCGCGAACGTTAGAGGAGAGCAGCCGGGTTGTCAAGGCAAAATATACTTGTCTAAGCGGGCCCACGCAACGCGCAGTTCTTCTCCACGCCGGGGTCTGCTGAAGATCGGCGACGCCGCTCGCTTGGTGGGCGTTTCCCCTTCCATCCTGCGCACCTGGGAGGGCGTGGGCCTGGTCCGACCGCAGCGCACCGGCAGCCTCTATCGCCTGTACTCGCCGGGCGACTTGCGCGTGCTCAAGCGCGCGCGCTTCCTGCGGCGCGTCCGCGGCTTGAACCCTCGCGCTATCGTCCACGTACTCAGGCGCGAAGGAATCCTAAGCGCGGAATCTGCGGTTGTACCCAACCCGCTCGGCGCGCGGCTGCGCCGTCTGCGCCTCGGCCGCAAACTCTCACTGGCCCAAGTGGCCGGTGCCTGTGGCGTGTCGGTGGGTTTCCTGAGCGCTATCGAGCGCGGGCAGATGAGCGCTTCAGTGGGGACTCTGCGGCGTATTGCCCGTTTCTACGGTGAAAACATCCTGGCCATGTTCGAGCCGTCGCAGGGCAATCCGCATCGTGTGAGCCGCGCAGACCGCAAAGTGCTGGAGGCCGGTCCCGGCGTGCGCATGGAACTGCTGGCCTGGGGCAACGCGGTAATGGAGCCGCACCTGTTCCGCATCGCCCCCGGCGCGGGCAGCGGCGAAGCCTACGCCCACGAAGGCGAAGAATTCCTCCACATCCTCAAGGGGCGTCTGGAAATTCAATTGAAGGACGGCCCCAGGCAGACGCTCGCTGAGGGCGACAGCTTTTACTTCGAGAGCGACACGCCGCATCGCTGGGCCAACACGGGAAAGAAAGAGACCTGCGTGCTCTGGGTGAATACGCCGCCGACATTTTAGAGCAGGGGCCCACAGGTTCAGGTCAGAGGGAATGGATGTCTGTTTCCGCAAAGGTTCTCTTGTCTGTCTGCTTGCTCGGCGGGCTTCTCCTCCCTGCCCTTACCAGGACAACGGAGCCCGCGCCGGCGGACACCATCCTGCTCAACGGAAAGGTATACACCGTCAACGCCGGCCATCCGCGAGCTCAAGCGCTGGCCATCCGCGAGGGCAGAATTGTCGCGGTGGGCAGCAACGCGGAGATCGAGCGCTATCGCGGACCAAAAACACACGTGATTGACGCGGCGGGCAGGCTGGTCCTTCCCGGCATCACCGACGCTCATTTCCATCTTATGGAGAGCGCCGAGGCCATCGAACAGTTGCATCTGGACGACGCGACCACCCTGGCTGAAACCCTCGAAGCAATCAAGAAATACGGCGCTGCGCACCCCGGTACCGGCTGGATTCTGGGCCGCGGGTGGATTTATTCGGTGTTTGGCGCGGAAGCGCTGCCGCACAAAAAATATCTCGACCAGATCTTTCCCGACCGTCCGGTATTTCTACAATGCTACGACGGCCACACGTATTGGGCCAACAGCAAGGCGCTGGCGCTGGCCGGGATAACGCGCGACACCCCTGATCCGCCCAATGGCAAATTCGTCCGCGACCCGCAAACCGGCGAGCTGACCGGCGCAATCAAAGAGGATGAAGCGGGCGATGTGGTCAAACGTGTGATACCGAAGCTCAGCCGCGCGGAAAGGCTCCATGCCGTCCGGCTGGCGCTGGCCGAAGCTCGGCGGGTGGGCCTGGTCCGCGTCCACTGCGCGCAAAATGACTATCCGTTCCTCGAAATGTACGACCAGCTGCGGCGCGCGGGCGAGCTTACCGTGCGGCTGGAGGTGGCCCATGAGGCCGCTCCACCTGCAATCACCCCCGGGTTTCTGGAATCCATCGAGCAGGCGCGGCGGCGCTACCACGACGAGTGGATTTCCGCAGGCTCGGTGAAGTTTTTTCTCGATGGGGTGATTGAAGCCCACACCGCAGCGATGCTCACCCCTTACAGCGACAACCCAAACCTGATCGGCGCAACTTTCTGGGAACCACCACAGTACACCGCCGCAGTCGCCGAGCTTGACCGGCGCGGATTTCAAATCTTCACCCACGCCATCGGCGACAAAGCGGTCCGCCTGGCGCTGGACGCCTACGAAAACGCGCAGAAGTCCAACGGCACGAAGGACGCCCGGAACCGCATCGAGCACATTGAAACCATCAGCGCCGTGGACATCCCGCGCTTCGGCCGCCTTGGCGTCATTGCCAGCATGCAGCCTCTGCACGCCTATCCGGAAAACAATACGCTGCAGGTGTGGGCCCGCAACGTCGGCCCGGAGCGCATGACTCGCGCCTTCGCCTGGCAGAGCATCGCCAAGGCGGGCGGGCGTCTGGCGTTTGGCAGCGATTGGAACGTGGTGACCATGAACCCCTGGGAGGGCATGCAGAATGCCATCACGCGCCAGACCGTGGACGGCCAGCCGCCCGGCGGTTGGATACCCGAGCAGCGAGTGAGCCTGACGCAGGCCATCGAGGCCTATACTTTGGGCGCGGCAATCGCTGGCCGCAGAGAGAAAAATGAAGGGACGCTGGAGCCCGGCAAACTCGCCGACTTGATTGTAGTGATTCCCGACCTGTTCGAGACTGATCACATGCGGATTGGAAAGACCGAGGTCCTTCTGACCATGGTGGGAGGGAAAATCGTGTACCAATCGCCCAACTGGAAGGCCACCGGAGCGGGCTCCGCGAAGGAGATGGGACGATGAAGCGCTGCGGGCTCGCCTTCCTGGCCGGCGCTTTGCTCTTCGTGGCTGGCTCCTGCCGAAAACAGCCTCCCACGCTTGGCCTGCTGGTGTGGGAGGGCTACGCCGACGCGTCGTTTGTTCGCGCCTTCGAGGAATCGCACAACTGCAAGATTGTCGCTTCCTATATGGGCTCGAGCGACGAGCTGGTGGCCAAGCTGCGCGGGGGGAGCGCCTCGAACTATGACGTGATCTCCCCTTCCAGCGACGTGGCCACCATGCTCGCGAACGCCGGCCTGGCCGCGCCGCTGGACCTGGCCAGGATCCCTTCGTACCCCCAACTCTCGCCGCGGTTGCGCAATCTGCCGCTGGTTCGCGTGGGTGATAAAGTTTTCGGCGTGCCCTTCATGTGGGGCCCCAACCCGCTGCTCTACGACACCAATGCCTTCCCGAAACCTCCGGAGAGCTGGAGCGCGTTATGGGACCCCAAGCTGCGCGGAAAGATTTCCGTGTGGGACGACCTCTCCACGCTGTACATGGCGGCGCAGGTGCTCGGCTACGACAAACCCGATCCCAACAAGCTCTACAACCTGAGCGACGACGAGCTGGCCGCGGTAAAGAAAAAGCTGCTCGAGCTCAAGCCCAACATCCGCAAAATCTGGGCCACCGGCGGCGAGCTCACCAACCTTTTCCAGAACCACGAAGTGGTCGCAGCAATGGGTTGGCCGTTGATGACCAACCAGCTCAGGAAAATCAATTTCCCCGTGGGAGAAACCATCCCCAAAGAAAATACCACCGGCTGGATCGATCATCTGATGATCACCGCGGCCAGCGAGCACAAAGAGCTTGCTCACCAATTCCTCGAGTACATGATCCAGGCCCGGACGCAGAAGGGCGTAACCGCTGTCACCGGCTACAATCCGGCCAATCCCCTGGCGGCGCAATTGATGACCGAGCAGGAGCGCGCCGGCCTGCACCTGGACGCGCCGGATGCCTATATGTCGCGCATCTACTTCTGGCAAAACGTTCCGCGGCGGGACAAGTACAACGAGATCTGGAACGAGGTGAAGGCCGCGCAATGAGCAGCGGCACCAGCGCCATGCCGGGAGCGCCGCTGCTGGAGGTCCGCGAGGTCGCCAAGGATTTTTCCGGGCGCAGCGTCTTGCGGCGAATCTCCCTGGACGTTGCCGCGGGCGAGTTCCTGACCATCCTGGGCGAGAGCGGATCGGGCAAGACCACGCTCTTGCGATTGATTGCCGGCTTCGAGCAGCCCAGCAGCGGAGAAATCTGGATGGGCGGCGAACGCCTCGATACTCTGCCCCCTTACCGCCGCCGCGTGAACACGGTGTTTCAACACTACGCGCTGTTCCCGCACCTCTCGGTCGAGGAAAATGTCAGCTACGGTCTGCGTGTCAGCGGAGTGCCCAAGGCGGAGATAGCGCCGCGCGTCGAGCAGGCGCTGGCCATGGTAAAGATGACCGCCAGCGCCCGTTTGGCGCCGGCGAAATTGAGCGGCGGGATGCAGCAGCGCGTGGCCCTGGCGCGAGCGCTGGTGAATCGTCCCAGCCTTCTCCTGCTCGATGAGCCGCTCTCGGCGCTCGACGCCAACTTGCGCCGCGAAATGCAGGGCGAGCTGAAGTCGCTGCAACGCGAGATCGGCATCACCTTTCTCTTCGTCACCCACGACCAGGACGAAGCTATGGCGCTCTCCGACCGCATTGCCCTGCTGCGCGCCGGAGAGCTCGAGCAAGTTGCGCCGCCGCGCGAAATCTACAACCGGCCGGCGACGCCCTACACCGCGCAATTCATCGGCCAGACCAACCTGCTGCGCGCGGAGGTGGCGGGCGGCGTGGCGCGCTGCGGCGAGCTGGCCTGGCGAGCTGACGGCGTCTCCGGCACGGTCTCCTTTTCCCTGCGGCCGGAACACATTCGTCTTGCTGCCGGCGCTGCGGGAGTGGAAGGGATCTCGCGTTTCCGCGCACGCGTAGAGCGGCAGACTTTTTGCGGCTCCACCGACCTGCTCGAAGTCGCCTGCGCTGATGGCCAGCGCTTGCGCGTGCGCATCCCCAGCCGCGGGATTGTCGAGGGCCAGGCCGAGTTTGAATTTTCCGCTGCCAATTGCGTGCGGCTGCGGGAAAAGCGGGAAGAGTGAGCATGTATTCGCGCGCGTACAAGGCCGCCGTTTCCCTTCCCGCGATGTCGTGGGTGGCAGCGTTCCTGCTCCTCCCCTACATCCTCCTGCTCATCCACAGCTTTTGGCGGGTCTCCTCCGGAATCATCGTCCACGACTGGAACTTCGAGAACTATGCGGCACTGTTCCAGAACCCGCTGTACTTCGAGGTGTTGTTGCGCTCCGCAAAAATTGCCGCCAGCGTGATGCTGCTCTCCCTTCTTCTGGGCTATCCTCTGGCCTACTACCTCTCCTTTCACGCCGGCCCGCGCAAGGAGCTGCTCTATCAACTGGTCATCGTTCCGCTGTGGGTGAGTTATCTGGTGCGCGGCTATGCCTGGAAAACGATTCTCGGCAGCGATGGCGTGCTCAACGGCTTCTTGCAATATTTGCACATCACCCATGAGCCTGTAGGCTTTCTGCTGTACAGCCCGTTCGCCGTGGTGCTGACGCTGACCCACATCTATACGCCATTCGCGTTTCTGCCCATCTACGCTTCGCTGGAACACATCCCGCGCCACCTGGTGGAGGCTTCGCAGGACCTGGGTGCCTCGCCCCGCGCCACCTTTTGGCGGGTCATCTTTCCTCTTTCCCTGCCGGGGCTGCTGGCCGGCGCCACGTTCGCCTTCGTGCTTTCGCTGGGCGATTTCCTTGCACCACTGCTGGTCGGCGGCGCCAGTGGAATCATGATCTCCAACATCGTGCAAACTCTCTTCGGCGCGGCATACAACTGGCCGCTCGGCGCTGCCATCTCCGTGGCCATGCTCTTGCTGGTCGTGGGGCTGCTCTCTGCCGTCGAGCGAATCGAGAAGCGGTGGACATTTTCATGAGCCATTCGCGCGGAGGAAATGAGCGTCCCGCCTGGCTGGCAGGCTATGCCGCCGCCGTGTTTGCATTTGTCTACCTGCCCATCGCCGTCCTGATCGTCTATTCCTTCAACCGTGATGGCGTCGGCGGCTTCCCTCCGCGGCATCTGGTGCTCGATTGGTACCGCACACTACTGGACGACGGCCCCATCTGGGATGCGGTGCTGAACAGCCTATACGTCGCTCTCGCGGCGGTCGCCGTGGCCCTGGCGCTGGGTTTGCCCGCAGCGCTGGCGCTTGACCGCGTCGCATTTCCCGGCAAGGCCATCTTTCGCCGGTTGGTGCTCCTGCCGCTCATCCTCCCCGGCATCATCACTGGTCTCTCGCTGCTGATGCTGCGCGTCCAGGCCGGGCTGAAACCGGAGCTGTGGACGGTGATGCTCGGCCATGGCACCGCGCTGATCTCCGTGGCCACCACCGAGCTTTTTGCCGGCCTGCAGAAGATGGACCGCGCGCAGGAGGAGGCCTCGCTCGATCTGGGCGCGAACTACTGGCAGACCTTCTGGCGCGTGACCCTGCCCAATCTGCGGCTGCCTTTGGCCGCTGCTGCCCTGCTGATCTTCACGCTGTCCATGGACGAGATCGCTGTCACCTTTTTCCTGATCGGCCGTGAAAACACCTTGCCGCTTGAAATCTGGGGCCGCTTGCGCCGCGGCATGACTCCGGAGATCAATGCCATTTCCACGGTGATCTTTGTGTTTTCCGTGGCGCTGATCCTTTTCTGGTATCGCCTGCGCACCGGCGGCCAGGAACAGGATTCTGGCGCCACGGACGTGTTGCCATCCGCATTGCGAGGAGAATCCCATTGACCCCTTCACGCCGAGATTTTATCAAGTACGTTGTGGCCGGCTCCGTCCTGGCAGGCTGCCCGATCGACGAAACTTTGCTCGCCGCTCCGGCCCCCGCGCCAAAGCTGGAGGGCGAGCAAAACGAGATCTGTCACCAACTGCGCGACGGCCAGAAATTCGAGCGCCCGCCGGTTTCCCGGCGCTGTGACATCGCCATCGTCGGCGGCGGGGTAAGCGGGCTTTCTGCCGCCTACTTTCTTCAGAAATACGAATTCGTGCTGCTCGAGAAAGAACCCCACTGGGGCGGAAACGCATACCTGGAGGAATTCGAAGGACAGGCTTACGGCACGGGAAGCGCTTACGAAAGCGCCGGCAGTGCGGGCGCACAACTCAGTGCGGAAATCGGTCTTCCCCCTCTGCCGGTCGCTTGCCCCGACCCCACCATCGTCCATGGCGTCTGGGTCCCGGACACCTGGCGTTCGGGCATCGACCACCTGCCCTATCCACGCAGCGTGCGGGAGAGTTTCAAGAAATTCCGCGATGCCATGCTCAAAGTGGATGTGAAGAGCGGGCTCCAGGAGCTCGACAGCCAGCCCTTCACCAGATACACGGAGGGGCATGCGCCGGAGATCGCTCGCTGGTGGGATGGCTACGGGCCGTCGAATTGGGGGGCGCGGACCAAGGACACCTCCGCTTACGTCGGGATCGAAGCGGTGCAAAGCGTAGGGGATGAAGAACCGGATAGACGCGTCACCTGGCCTGGCGGGCTGGGCGCTATCACGCGCAGGCTGTCTGAATTGCTGATCGAGCGGCACGGCGAGAAGATGCTGGCCGGGGCTACCACCATCTCCGTCGAACCACAAAAGGATGACGTGCACGTCCGCTACGCGCACGGGGGAAAGGTCGAGACCATCGCCGCCAAAGCGGTAATCATGGCCACGCCAAAGTACATCACTCGGCGGCTGGTGGCCGGAATCCCCGACGCGCAGGACGCGGCGATGAAAAAATTACGCTACGCGCCATATCCTGTGGTGAACCTGATGTTCGACCGGCCCGTCTATCGCCGCGGATACGACACCTGGTGCCCGGGAAGTACGTTTACCGACTTCATCGTCGCTGACTGGACCATTCGCAACCAGCCCGGGTACAAGCCGAAATACAATATTTTGAGCTGCTATACACCGCTGCAAGAGTTCGAGCGCGCCCGGCTGCTGACCGACGAGGAAAGCCGCCTGCTGGCCGCGGCAGTGCTGCGCGATTTCCAGAAACTGCTGCCGGGCTTCCACGTGGATCCCGTCGAGGTACACATCTACCGGCGCGGTCATCCGATGTTCATGGCCACTCCGGGGACCTATACGGTCACCATCCCCGCGGCGCGGCCGCCACTCGAGCGCGTTTTTTTCTCCAACGCGGATTCAGAAGGGCCGGAGTCTACTACTTCGGGCGGTATTCGAGCCTCGCGACGCGGCGCGGAGTGGGCGGAAAAACTCCTGGCGGGAGCGCCGCGGGCCGCACTCCTGCGCGCCGCCTTGCTAGAGTAGGGTCTTCAGGTAGGCGACGAGCTGCCAGATCTGCTGGTCCGGCAGGCGGGACCACGAGGGCATTCCCTTCTTGAGGTTTCCGTTGCGGATCATCCAGAAAAGGTCTCCCTGTGTGGCTTCCCGCATCTCGGGAACGCGGAGGTTGGGTGCTTTCTCCGATCCGGCGGCGTCCGCGCCATGGCATTCCGCGCAATGCCGCTTGAACAGTTTTTTCCCCGCCAGCACGGCCTCGGAGCGGCCAGCGAATGGATTCTCCAGCGCATGAGCGGCTGCGGGAACACGAGCGCGCGCCGCTTCCAGGTCCGCTCGTTTGATTGTTTCCTGCCCGGCGAGGGCGAGAGCCGCGCTGAGGAGGAGCGCGGCGCAGCCTAGGATCTTTGGTCTGAATGGCACGATGCTCGCTCTCCCGGCTACGCCCCGTGACGGTCAACTTTCATCGAAACAGTTTGCGAATCCGGTGGCCAAACCCCGGCAACTCATAAGAGACTCCCACCCGGAGCAGGAACCGGTGGCTCGTGCCGGTGAGGCCGAACCCAGGCGATACCCGAAGCGTGGTCCCGTTGGGAAGATCCCAGGCCAGCAGCGGCGCCAGATAATGCGATGTGCCGGACAGAGTGAACCGGCGCCACTCGCCCAGACCGCCGTACAACTCGAAGCCCGCGCGGAAGTTTTCCGGGCAGAGAGTGCATTCCCGGGCCGAGGCCACCAGACCAAGTGGGCGGCTGGCGCCCAGGGCGTAGCCGAATTCCCACGGAGAATGGCCCAGGTTCTTTTCGGCGATGAAATTCTCGGAGATATTCCAGCCCCGAAGATTGCTGGAGAAGATTAATTTGGTCTCGATCTCATGCTTTTTCTCCCTGCGCAGGTCCCCGTTGGGCACGGCGGCATCCCGCTCGGAATCGAACCCCACGACCTCACGCAACGTCTTGTCAGCGCCGTTCAGCCTTTCATACTCGACGTAGAGGACCGGATTGATCCAGTGCTCGCGAAGCAAAGGCCGGAAACGGTTTTCCCAGCGGTAGCCGGTAAGAAGAGTGCTGTCGCCCCGAGTGGACTGGCCGTCCAGATAAAACTCCGTTGTCCACCAGCCCTTCACTCCGTATTCCAGCTCGAGCGATGAGGCCGTGAATCCACGCGCGGTCCTCGGCAGGCCGAAGACGGGAGCCAAGGAAATCTCCAGACTGCCCGGCTCTTCCATGTGATGGGTGTAGGTGTTGAAGTAGGGCCCTTCCTGGGCGGCAGCCGCGAGGGGAAGAAGCAGCCCGAGGAACATGAGGATGATGACCTTCATCCGCGCTCTACCGATCCTCAAGGGAAGAATGGAAAAGCCAGGAAAGCCTGAAACCGGGCGCGAGGGCAGAGGGGAGTGCTCTCAGCCCGTGCTGCGGGCGCCTTCCTAGTTGCAACTTACTTGCAACAGTAGGGAACAATATACGCGAGCCGTTTGCGTGTCAAGGCTAATCTGGAGATCTGCCGGCTGAAATCGCCGAGGCGGCCCCCCCTAGGAAGGCGCCGCGGCAGGCGCGCTGGGCACTGTCGCCGCCAACTTACCGGTCGCGGCGACGCCGCCTCGCGCCAGCAATGCCAGCAGGTAGCACCCTGCGGCGACCACCACCAGGGAGCGAATGCCGGTCCAAAAGGAGAGCGCTTCGAGAAGGCCACCGATGACTGCGCCGAACAGGTTGGCGCCGAAAGCCTCGGCGCGGAACCCGGCTTTCGCGAAGCTGCTGGTGAAGATGAGCCCGGCGAAATAAACCGGCGAGCAAAGCAGAAGCATGGCGTAAACGGCCCGGAGCAGCGCGCCGCGCAGGAGCAAGGCTTCCACGGGAACCCACCAGCAGATGGCCAGGGTGAGGAAGAGCCCCACATAGGCCGGCGTCCGAGCGGCCGCGGGAAAACGCGCAACCGTGGCGTTGGCCAGAAGGATGAGAAACAGGAGCGCAGTGATCACCACCGAGTTGACCAGCCAGGTGGTGCCAAACAGGAGCGCGATCTTGCTGATGATCTGCACTTCCATCAGCATGAAGCCTGCGCCGAGATAAAAAAAGTGCCACTGGAAGTTGCCCGTCTCCATTCCCGCGCGGCGCAGAACCACCCAGCAAACCCCCAACAGCAGAGCGGAGAACAGTGCCACGATCATAGGAACGCCGCGCTGGCGCTGATAAAAGTAAGGCCAGTCGTCGGTGGTCGGCGCGGCATTTTCAAAGCGCGTCAAGGGATGCGCCTGCACGAAGCCGCGCAATTCGGCGTTAGCGGCGACCCGGTCTTCCACCCCGTTACCCACTAAGAAGAAGTTCGCGCCCAGATAAACCATCAGCGGCGGACGGCCGTTGATGGAGGTCATGACATCCCGGATGCGGCTGGCGAACCACGGTCTTTCAGAATTGAACGAGAGGCTGAGCAAGCCGCCCGGCTTGAGCAGGCGCTGCATGTGCTCAATGCCCTCACGCGTGTACACATAATTGTCAGTGCGAATGTTGGTGAACGAGGATTGCGTGGTGTGGGAGTCCAGGATCGAAGAGACGATCAGGTCGAAACGCTCGTCCGTGTTCTGGACGTAGCTCCGCGCATCGTCCACCACGCTCACCACGGCGCGGTTCTGGTAGGCGTGTTCCAGGTTGTATTCCCTGCCCAGTTGTTGGATCAAGGGGTCAATCTCGACAGCCACAACGTGCTTCGCGCCGTTGCGCAGCGCGGCGGCGACGTCGTTCCCCATGCCCGCGCCGAGGATGAGGACGCTTTCCGGCGGCGGTACAAATCGATAGGGCAGGTTGTAGCGATGGTAAGAAAGCGGGATATCAGTCAATTCTTCGTAATACAGCGGGTGGTCCCGGACAAATTGCGGATCGAGGTTCATGATGTCCTGGTACCAACTCCCATTGGTGTTCAGGACGTAGCGGACGGGTTCCTTGCCGTCAGTCAGCGCCGTCAAGGTGAGTTTCTGATACGGAGACCAGAAGGTTTTTGTCCCGCCGAGCTTGAGGTTGGCGACGGCGCTCGATATCCCGAACCAGCGCTCCGGGCGGTAATCGCTCACGGACTGCCCGGTCCATACAAAAGCGCATATCAGGACGAAAGAAACTACCACCAGATTCCGCACCGCCGCGCGGCGCCAGAACAAAACGGCCAGGACCAGGCCCATCATGCCAAACCAAACCTGGGGCGGCGAGGAAAGAAAGCAGATGCCGGTAAACATCCAGATTCCGGCGATACTCGCGGCGACGTTGGCCGAATAGGCGGAGATGCCGTCGCCGGCGATCTCCAGGTGGCGCGCCACCATCTGTCCCACCGGCACCATCACCAGCGCAACCAGGCCCGCAACAGGCGTGATGACCGCGAAAGCCAGAAGCGCTCCGAAATAGAGGCGCGGCCCGCCGCCAAAGTGCCTGCCGAAAACGTGCACGTCCGCCAGCCCGCCGACATATTCCGAAAGACTCTGCAGGAAATTGGTCAGAGCGTGCCAGGGAAATTCCAGCAGCGCTGCCAGGGCAAGAAGTGGAACGAGCATGTACGTCAGTTGCACGCGCCGACGGCTCAGGTAGCAGCCCAGTCCAAATCCGAAGAAGCAAGCCACCAGCACCATGTTCTTGAAGTAGGCGAAGATTCGAATTTCGGAGGAAACCCACCGGACCAGCAGTAGCTCGAGGAACAACCCGGCGGCGCTGATAAGCAGCAGATCACGAAGGCTCGAGCGGCTGTCGCGCTCGACCTCCAGACCGCCCCAGCGGTCCATCAGCGCGGAGAGACCAGCCGGCCGCGGGACCGGGAGAAGTCCCAGCGACCAGTAGGCCGCTCCCATCAGCAGGAAAGAAAACATCAGAGGCAGCAGCACTGACTGGAGCCAGTAGGTCATGGAGATTGCCCTCTCCGCTCGTCCGCGAGCGACTGCAAGATTATGTTGCTGGGCCGGCCGTCTGCCGCGGAAGGACTATCTTCCGTGCGCGTTTGACCGCGGGCCCAATTCCAGCAAAGCTGGAGTTGCACTAAGCCCCCGAAGACTTGGGCCGTAACGCCAACATCATACAGACGGTTTGCCAGTTTCAGAAAGGAGTTCGAGATCTGCAACGGTACCTACGTGCCGGGGGACTTGTCCGGGGGTTTATTGCGGGAGGCGATGCGACCGAGCCGCTACCTTTTGTCAGCCGATTTCCTGGCCTTGGAGCGCAGTCTGCCGAGGTAACGGTTCACGGCGTTTTTCCGCCCCAGGAAGGGCAAGACCGGCGAGCGGCGGACGCCATGGGAGCGCAGCGCTGCGACCAATCGGGAATCCCGCCCGGTGAAGCGCAGCCCCTCGCGGAGAATATCGATGGCCTCGCCGAGGCGGCCGAAGTTCTCGTAGAGCTCCGCCAGATTCAGGTAAAGCTGCGGCAGGTTGCGCTTGATGCGCAGGGCTTCCATACACAGGGACTCGGCCTCGGCCCATCGCCGCTGCGCCAGGCCGACCGCCAGACCCAGGTAGGAGAGGAAATAGGCGTTGTGCGGTTCGAGTGAGGCGGCGTGACGCAGTTTGGTTACCGCATCCAGCGAATAGCCTTTCTGCAAGAGTCCCAGGCCTTTCTTGAATTCGATCAACGCCGCGGCATTCTCAATCCGTTCCTTCTCTTGAGCCATCTGTGCTGCTCCACCCATTGTTCGCTCCTCGTTGCGAGAGTCTACCCCAGGGCCCCGCTACTGTAGGATTCCCCAGCCCGAAAAAACTACTGGTGAGAAGGACAGTCGAAGGACAGGGGAACAACCTGGACGCGAGGACAGGTCAGGATGGAGTACCGGCGTGGTAGGTTTGCAGGATCAGGTCAGCGCGGCGGCGCACGCCGTACTTGGCCAGCACGTTGGAGACGTGGAACTTTACCGTGCGTTCGGAGAGCACCAGCCGCGCGGCAATCTCCTTGTTGGAAAGGTTTTCGAGCAGCGCATCCACCACTTGCCGCTCGCGCGGGCTCAGGCGGCGCCCCGCGCCGGGCTGCGCTCCGCGCGGCTGGGCCAGGACCGCGGTGACAAATCGTGAGAGCAGATTCCGCGGCACCCAGTATCCGGCGTCGCGCACCGCCCGGAGCGCGCCGGGCAACTGTTCGGCCGCGTCCGCATAACGGATGAGTCCGCGCACCCCCAGGCGGAGAAGAGCGAAGGAATTTTCCTCGCTGAACCTTTCCGCCACCAACACCAGCGGAATCAGCGGGGATTCAGAGCGGATCCGGCTTACCATGGCTTCGACGGCGGGGTGCGGCGCGTTGGCATCGAGGACCATCACTTTGGCCGCCGGAAGAGCTTCTGCAGAAACAGCCTGACCTGGCAGGTAATCGATGCGCCGGGTTACGGCGCTGAATCCCGCGCGAACAACAATCCGGCGAAATTCCTCCAGAACGAATGGGTGCGGAGAAATCACGCAGACGCGCACCGAGCGGCCGGGACTGGCTCGCCTTGCCATGTTTGAGGCTAACCCGGCAGGCGCGCGCGAACAACCTATAGCGCCGAATGGGTTACTGGCGGAACGGAACAAGGGAAGTCCTGGTCGCCGAGGATTTCCTGGAGTGCGGCGGCTTGTTTATCCTGAGCGTCCGGAAGGGCCGCCGCGTTCTTAGTTGCGAGCGTGCTTCGAAAATACGGAGCTGTTCGCGTTTGGAGGATTCGAGCGAGTCTTGTAATCTACAAAGCCATGCCCACGCCGCAAAAGTTCACCATCAGCCTGGTCCAGATGGCCTGCACGCCCGACCCGGCGGAGAATCTGGCCCGCGCCATTGCCCGCATCGAAGAATCAGCGCGGCGCGGCGCCCATCTGGTCTGCTTGCCGGAACTTTTCCGCTCGCAATACTTCTGCCAGCGCGAAGACGCCGCGCTGTTCGACCTCGCTGAGCCGGTGCCGGGCCCAACCACGCAAGCCATCAGCCGCGTGGCGCGGGAGCGTGGCGTGGTGGTGATCGCCCCGGTTTTCGAGCGCCGCGCGCCGGGCCTGTACCACAACAGCGCGGCGGTGATTGACGCCAGTGGAGAAATTGCCGGGCTCTACCGCAAGATGCACATTCCCGACGATCCCGCCTATTACGAAAAATTCTACTTTACTCCCGGCGACCTCGGGTTTCGCGCGTTCGACACCAGGGTGGGGCGGATTGCCACGCTGATTTGTTGGGACCAGTGGTATCCGGAGGGCGCGCGCCTAGCGGCGCTCGATGGCGCGTGCGTCATTTTCTATCCCACAGCGATCGGCTGGCACCCACAGGAGAAAGATGCTGTCGGCGCGGAGCAGCGCGATGCCTGGCGGACCATCCAGCGCGCTCACGCCATCGCCAACGGAGCCTACGTCGCGGTGGTCAACCGCGTCGGCCACGAGGTGACCCCGGCCGGCGGCGCCGGCATCGAGTTCTGGGGCACTTCGTTCATCGCCGACCCGTTCGGCGTCGAGTTGGCCGTGGGCTCGACCGACCGCGAGGAGATTCTCTTCGCCGATGTGGACCTGGCCCGCATCGAAGACGTGCGCCGCAACTGGCCGTTCCTCCGCGATCGCCGGATTGACGCCTACTCCGGCATCGAGCAACGATTCCTGGACCGCCCGCTGCCAGACAAATGACCGGGTCACGGAAACCGCTGAAGCGCGCATCGAAAAATTCCGTCCGCGCTCACGCCGCGTCTGCCGCCACGGAGACACCCTCCTCACTGTCCTTCCGCATGCCCGCCGAGTGGGAGCGGCACGAGGCCACCTGGATCGGCTGGCCGCACAAAGAATCGGACTGGCCGGGAAAGATTGCGGCTATCCACTGGGTGTACGGCGAAATTGCCCGCAAGCTGGCCGAAGACGAATTCGTCCACATCCTGGTCTCAACGCGCGCGCAGGAAAAACGCGCGCGGCACATCCTCAAGGACGCTCACGCCAATCTACGCCGCGTCCGCTTCTTCCACTTCCCTACCGACCGCGGCTGGACCAGGGACTCCGGACCGATTTTTATCCGGCGCGATGCCGGCGCGTCAGGGAAACGAACTCAATGCGAAGTGGCCGTCACGCGGTTTCGTTTCTCCGCCTGGGCGCGTTATCCCGAATGGCGAAACGATGACCGCGTGCCGGAGCGCGCCGCAGCGAAGTTGGGTCTGCGACTATTTCCGGTAACTGCGCGCGGCCGCGGTTTTGTGCTCGAAGGCGGAAGCATTGATGTCAACGGCCGGGGAACGCTGCTGACCACCGAAGAGTGCCTGCTCGACACCAAAGTGCAGGTGCGCAATCCGGGACTGAGCCGCGCAGAGGTGGAGCGGACCATTTGCGACAGTCTGGGCGTGAGCAACATCCTGTGGCTGGGCAAGGGGATCGTCGGCGACGACACCCACGGCCATGTGGACGATTTCTGCCGGTTCGTCAGCCAGAAAACTGTGGTGCTCTGCGAGGAGAAGAATCCCCGCGACGTAAACCACCGCCCGCTCGAGGAAAATCGCGAACGCCTCGAAGGAATGCGCCTGGAAGACGGCTCGCGGATCGCGGTGATGCGGCTGCCGATGCCAGCGCCACTCTGGTTCCGCGGTCAGCGTCTTCCCGCCAGCTATGCCAATTTTTATATCTGCAACGCCGGGGTGATGGTTCCCACCTTCAATGATCCGCGCGACCGCGTGGCGCTGGGAATCCTTGCAGAACTTTTCCCAGACCGGCCGGTGATCGGCATTCACGCCGTGGACCTGGTGTGGGGATTCGGGACACTGCACTGCTTGACGCAGCAGCAACCGGCGGGAGGTGGGAAAACCAGCCGCCGCTAGCGCCCCGAGCGGCGCTGGCTGGCCAGCGACTCGAGGAATGCTTCCGTCGCGCGGCGTTCCTCAGGAGGCACGCTGAGCCGGGCGGCGAGGCGATCGGCTATCTGCTTGGCCATTCTCGCGCGGACCTCGGAAGCCAGCGACGCCCGCCGTTCGAGAAATGCTTCGACCAATTCCAGTTCGGCAGTGGAGAGTTGCCCGGCGATGTTGAGCTGCGTTTCGCTTTGCGGCGCTTCCACGCTGCGCTGGTCGCCGCGCAGCCACAGCGGCGCGCTCTCTTCGAGCTGCTTTTCCACGACCACCACTGTCCCGGCGACATAGTCGCCCAACCTCTTATTCTGGCTGCTGAGCAAGACGCTGATGATTCCCACGGCATAGAAGCTGGGGAGCTGGTCCACGATGCGGAGCAGGTTGCGCGCCACCGAGTCGTAGGGCGTGATCGGCGCCCCGGACTCGCGAATCACGCGGATGCCGGCGCGGCGCTTCCCCGGAGTCTGTCCATTCCACACGCTTTCGAAGAGGGCGAAGTAACCGTAATAAATGACGAATGCGATCAGCAAAGCCACGGCCAGCGTCCACGTCCAGCCGGTGGGCCAGAAGCGCGCGTTGAATGCGGTGACCATCATGACCAGGATGAACAGAAGCGCGAATGCGCCGAGCTGAATCAGCGTGTCAATCGCCAGAGCCAGGAAGCGGCTGCCAATTCCGGCCAGAGGAAACTCCAGCGGAGTCTGCTCGGGAGTTTCGATGGTAAGCTTGTCGTCAACCGGCGGCGAACCGGAGGAAAATTGTCCGCTGCTCGAGGCCACCGATGATCTCCTCACGCTGGCTGCGCAAACGCCAGCCCTACTGGTCGCGCCTGGAAAGCTTGGTCAAGCGCGCCGACCGCGTCGGTATCCGTAGCGGTATCAGCACTCTCTCCCACCAGGAATTGCAGGAGCTCGGACTCCTCTACCGCCAGACGGCCTCGGACCTGGCCACCGTGCGCGAGGACCACGCCAGCCGGCAACTGGCGACGTTTCTCAACCGGCTGCTGGGCCGGGCGCACAACTTGATTTACACCGGCCAGCGCCCTTCCCCGATGGGCATTGTGCGCTTTTACACGCATACATTTCCACAGACGTTTCGCGCCACGGCGCATCTGACGCTGGCGGCATTCGTGGTGTTTCTGTTCGGCGCGCTGCTGGCCTTCCTGGTCGCGGTGCGTGACCCGGCGTTTTCACGCTACCTGCTGGGGCCGGACATGATGGCGACGATCGAACGGCGGCAAATGTGGACCGAATCGGTAATTGCCGTGAAGCCGCTGGCCGCCAGCGGGATCATGACCAACAACCTTTCGGTTTCCTTTCTGACATTTGCCAGCGGAATACTCGCAGGGTTGGGGACCCTCTACCTGCTGTTCTTCAACGGTGTCCTGATCGGCGTAATCGGAGCGGCATGCTGGCAGGCAGGGTTGAGTCTGGGGCTGTGGAGCTTTGTTGCGCCGCACGGTGTGCTCGAGCTGCCGGCGATTTTTATCGCCGGAGGCGCCGGCCTTCTGCTCGGCCGCGGCCTGCTCTTCCCCGGCCTGTTGCCCCGCCGCCAGTCGCTGGCCCGAGCGGGCGCGGAGGCGGTGCGTCTTGTGCTGGGAATTATCCCGGTGCTGGTGGTGGCGGGAGTGATTGAGGGCTTCATCTCGCCGTCGCACATTCCCGCGGGGTTGAAGTTCCTACTCGCTGGGATGAACGCCGCGGTGTTTACTGTCTACCTCACCCAGGCCGGGCGGGGGGCCGCGTAGGGGCGGCTTTACGCCGCCCTTTCGCCGACAGGGGCGGGATAAACCCGCCCCTACGGCGCTGAGCCCGTGGCGTGAAAAATCCAACCTAGAGCAGACTCCGCTCCTTGATCTCCAAATAATGATTGATCACCGCGGTGGAAAGCCTCCCCGGCTCAACCTCCACGGTGAGCACGCCTTGCTGCCGCAGGCCGCGGAGCAGCAGGTCGCGGCGGTGGACCATCTGTTGCGCGGCGGCGGAGCGGTACATCTCCGCCTGAGTCGCAGGCGTTGCGGCAGCCAAGCGCTCGAGGTCGGGCTGCGCCAGCACCACGAAGAGAACCAGGTGGCGTGGAGCAAGCCGCAGCGCCCCTTCGATCACTTCCGGCATCGCCGAAGTCTCCGCCAGATCGGTGAGCCAAACCACCAGACCGCGGCGTTTTTGCACGCGCAGCAACTCTTCAGCGGCCAGGGCGTGATCGCCCTCAAAAGGCTCGGAGCGCACTTGTGCCAGTGATTCGGCGAGCTGACGAAGCTGCGGAGTCCCGCGAGCGGCGTTCAGCCGCTGTTGCAGGCGCCGGCCATACGCAATCAAGCCCACGCGGTCGCCGGAAAACAGCGCCACATGCGCCAGGGTAAGCGCAGCATTGACGGCGTAGTCCAGCTTCTCGAGTGCCGCTTCGCCGCCGGGCTGCGCCACGCGCGCGCGCAGCAGGCGTCCAGCATCCACGATGGTCCAGACGGCCTGGCTGCGTTCGATCTGGTGAACCTTGGTGACCAAACTGCGGCGCCGTGCGGATGCCGTCCAGCAGATGTCGCGCATTTCATCGCCTTGGCGGTATTCACGCAGGCTTTCAAATTCGCGTCCCTGTCCGCGGCGCCGCTTGAGACGCTTTTCCAGCTCCACCTGCCGGCTGCGGATCAGAAAAATCGTCTGCCGCCGCGCCTCCTCAAGGTTGGGATACACCCGGACGGTCTGAGCGACTTCCGCCGTTACCCAGCGCTCGGCGATTCGGAAACGGCTCTCGACACGCAAGGAGATTTTGCCGATGCGCGCGTCTCCTCTCTCGATTGGAAAAATCGGGTAACTTCCCTTCCCCGGACGGCCGGGCGCGGCGAGCAGTTCCAACTCTGCCGGCGCTGGGCACAGAGCCGCGGGGACGTCGTCCACAAGCTGGATGCGCACCGGCGTGCGGCCGTGATTGCGCACCTCCACATCAATCTCGCTGCGGCTGGAGAGCGATGGCGGCCGTTTCCACATGCGCAGAACTTCAAAATCGCGGGCGCGAGGGATGCCTGCCAGGTCGGCGCACCACACCCCCAGCACGAACAGATCCCATAAAAACATCCCGAAGAGAAAACGGCGGTCCCACCACGCCGGCGCCAGCCAAACAAGACCGAAGAAGAGTAGAAGATAAAACCGCGGCCCGAAGCCGAACGCCAACCGATTCGCCGGACGCCCGCGGGCGGCCATGGCAAGAGGCAAAAAACTGGTGGGTGAGACAAACAGCGCTCCGGAAGCTGCGGTCAGCGGCGGAGGCGCCTCGAGAGGAATGAGCGGCTGGGGTTTCGCGCTCATCGTGACGGTTCCTGTTGCATCAGTCCCACTGTCCGGTGGCTCGCTCGATCCATCAGCTTCACTTCGCCGGCCTACTTGGGCACTTCGACGCTGGAAACGATCGCGGTTACCGCCTGGTCGGTGGTCAATCCTTCCAGGTCCGCTTCGGGCTTCAACAGCAGGCGATGGCGCAGGACCGGACGCGCGGCAACCTTCACGTCGTCGGGGATCAGGTAGTCGCGTCCATCAAGCGCGGCAATGCCCTTGGCGACGCTGAGCAGATGGATGGCCGCGCGCGGGCTGGCGCCGAGAGAAATCGACGGCCAGTCGCGCGAGCGCCGCACCAACGCGGTGATGTACTTGAAGAGCGCAGGCTCGACGCGCGTCGCCGCGACCTCTTTCCGCGCGGCCTGCAGCGTCTCCGCGCTGACGGGCTCGATCTTCAGGCGGTCGAGGTCCTGCGAGTCGAAACCCTCATGGACGTGTTGCAGGATGTTTGCTTCGCCCGCGGCGTCGGGATAGACGAAACGGATCTTCATCAGGAAGCGGTCGAGCTGGGCCTCCGGCAGCGGGTAGGTGCCCTCAAACTCGATGGGATTCTGCGTCGCAAATACCGTGAAGAATCCGCCCAAGGGATAGCGCGTTCCGTCCACGGTCACCTGACGCTCTTCCATGGCCTCCAGCAGCGCCGACTGCGTGCGCGGCGGCGTGCGGTTGATTTCGTCCACCAGCAGCAGGTCGGTGAACAGCGGCCCACGGTGGAACGAAAAGCTGGACTGGGCCATATTGAAGATATTTGTTCCGGTGATGTCGGCGGGCATCAAGTCCGGAGTGCACTGCACGCGCTGGAAATTGAGGCGCATCACCCGCGCCAGCGCTTTGACCGAGAGAGTCTTGGCCAGTCCCGGGACACCCTCCAGCAGGGCGTGTCCTCCGCACAGCAGGACGAGCAGCAGCTCTTTGAGCGGGTCTTGCTGGCCTATGATCGCTTTGCCCAGTTCGCCGCGGACGTGTGCGGCGAGCTGGGCCACCTGTTCTGCCATCAGCGCTTCTCCTTGGAAGACTTTCCCTTGCCGCGAACTGTATGCACGGCACCGGGGCCGAGTTCGAGGCGTTCGGTGTACCGGCCGAGTGCCTGGACCATGGCCAGGGCTTGCGGATTGCTGACCGCGGGTTTTGCAGCGGCCTGCTCGACCCGCGCCAGTGCTTCGCCGGCTCCCGCTGCCTGCGGACCCAACCGTTCGCGCGCCACGCGGCCCAACTCCGCGGCGCTGGTAATCGCCGGCAGCCCCAGGCGCCTGGTAAGCAGAAAGCGAAAGCGCTGCCCGGCCACTCCGAGAACCGCAGGCGCGGCTCCGGCGCGCTGGTAGAGCCCGCCCAGGGATTCCACGAACTCCAGCGGTGAAAGCCTAGAGACAACCGCAGCGGCGCGCACCGGGCCGCTGCGCCGTCCAAAAGTGAATACCAGCGCGAAGGCCACCAATCCCAATTGCAACAGGGCCCAAGGCACCGGCGTCCCGGCCAGGTACGTCCAGATCGACCCGCGCTCGCCGTGATAATACTCGTCCCAGAGTACGCGCGCACCCTTGGGTTGCCCCACAGAGTTCAGAAATAATTCCAGGTTGTGGCTGGCGGAGATGCCCGCGTTGGTCAGCGGAACGCTCGAGGCCCACCACACTGCGCGGCCCTCCTTCACCGCGTAGCTAACCACCACGGGCTGCTGCTCATCTCCATAAAGGATGGCATGCGAAGCGCTGGGGGCGCGCCATCGCGCGGTGGACGGGAGCTGGATCTCTGGAGCGTCTCGAGTGATGGCGCTGGGCATCCGGGCCGCGAAGGTGAGCCACTCGGTCTGCAGAGACGCCGAAGGCCGCGCCGAGCCTTCGGGCAAAATATTGCCGCCGGCTGGCCCCGTAGCCAGCACGCTGCCCCCCTTTTCAATAAAGCTGCGCAGCGCCCGGCGTTCCTCATCCGAAGGGGGGATGATTGGATCGGCGAGGATCAGCACGACACCTGTGGGGTCCTGAGGCAATTCCGTGGGAGAACCCTGCCAGCGTTCGAGGTTGTATCCCGAATCCTTGAGCAAAAAATAAGCCGCGCAAGCCCCGTCCGAGGCGTAGGAATGGCTGGAAGGAATGCCGTTGCTCTGCGATTCGGCAGACGGCCCGGCCACCACGATAAGAGTAAACACCAGCAGGAGCACTCCCCCCACGATGTAGAGCATCTTCCGGTCGCCGCTATCGAGGCCAGAGATTAGAAATGGCATCCCAGCACCTCGAGTTGCTCAATGGCATTCCGGAAATCAGTTTCGCCTGCGGTTTGGTAGCCGTACCAGGCCAGCTCGAAATTCCGCGTGAGTGTTTCGAGCGCGGCGCGCTGCTCCTGCGAGGCGGAAAACGCAGGCGCGGACGCCGGCGGAGCAGACGCTGGCGGGCGCGAGCGGAGCAAGCGGAGATATTCGCGCGGCGTGCGCGTGCGGTCGAGCTGCCAGGCGCCCAGCTCCTCGAGCCGGTAGACTCCCGCCCAATAGGCGGCGTGGAGCGCCTCGCGGTGGCGGCCTTCCTTGGCTGCGGCGAGTGCCGCCGTGGCCCAATCCCGCCAATTCTTTCCTGTTGGCGCCGGCGCTTCCAGGCTCAGCCCCAGCAGGCGGCTCTTCGACAAGCGGCGGCCGAGCCAGATGGCCAGGAGTATGAAGAGTGCTCCGATCAGGACCCACACCATCACACTGCCGGCGTTCGGGGAAATCCTGAACTTGTCAATCCAACGGCCCAGCATCCGTCGCAGCCAGCGGCTGGCCTTCTCTTTCCATTGTTCGAGGAGGTTGGGCTGGCGCACGGCACGGAATTCCTTGCGTTGCAGGATTTCGTCGAGCCGCGCCCGGGCGGGCCGACTGTCCCGTGCGGCGGAAGCTTCATCGGTGAGCGCTGCGGCAAGTTCCTCGAGATGCCGGGCGCGGACATCGAGCTGCGCGCGCAAATCATTCCGTTTGTTCGGTTCGGACGCGAAAGCCGCGAGCTGGCCCTTAAAATCCGTCATGGAAACGGGGTAGGCAGATCTGCCCACCTCCCATTGGTCGGGGATCGAGCCCCGCAAGGCGCGCGCTGCCTCGGGATCCTCGCCCAAAGCTGCAATCGCCTCATGGATGCGATCCGCCTCCGCAGCGAAATCGAGAACATCGACGTGTTGCGCCCCCAGCCCGTGCGTGGGGTGGGAATCACCGGGCTGACCTTCGGTGGCAGCACAACTGGGGGGGTGCAACAACGCCAGCAGGACGGCCAGAACAAACCACACCTGCCAAAAGTGCAAAGAGGCCGCGGCTCTATCGGCTGCGCTCATCTCAACTGCCGGCCCCGGGGGGAAGGAAAGCTGGCGGAGTACCGGGTTCGGGCAGGGTTCCCGGCGGCACATTACGCGCCGGGAGCGCGTCCAGCGCCTCGATTTTTGTCTGCAGATCGAAGCCTTCCTTGCGCACGCGCATATCGTAGTAATAGAGCACCAGGGCAATGGTCATCAGCGGCCCGGCCAGCATCTGCCCCACACCGCGCAGCACCACGCTCAGGTTCATCAGCCAGCGTGGCGGCTCTTCTTTTGCCGAGAGGATTATCAGCGCAGCCTGCGCCGGCCCCTGCACGATTCCTGCGATCACCACCATCACCAGACCCATCAACAGGAAGATGAGAAAAATGCCAGAGAGCCGGCCCCGCGTCAGCTCCCTGCTGCGCTTCATGGCCTGTCTGGCGCGCAGGTTTTCGATCAGCAGTGAGGGAATGGAAAGGCTATAGCCGAGAAAACTCCTCGCGGTCAGTACGAACACTCCCAGGAAAGATGCAAAGTAGACCACTCCTCCCAGCACGACATTCGCCACCATGGACAGCGCTCCCACAATGGCAGCAGCGATGATCAGGATCAAGAAGAATGCCCACACACGGATCAACACGGAGATGACCACATCAAAGAGGCGCAATGTCCTCGGGAAAACCCGGCGATAGGAACCCCGCGCGGTAGCGGGACGTCCCATGTGGAGATCGGAGACGGCGAAGGTGGTCGCGCCCAAAAGCAGGGAGTAGGCCAGCCAGATGCAAACAACGATCAGCAGAACGCCCGACAGACCAGACAAGGCAGCCCCGGCGCCGGCAACAACCGTGCCTGGGCCTCCGCGTGTCTGTCGCGGGTTCATGCCCACCCACGGGTTGATGAATCCCAGCAATCCGATGTTGAGCAACACCAGAACCAGATGGGGAATCACGGAGATCCCAAGGAAAAGGGAAAAGTGCCGCCGGTACAGGAGAAAGGAGTGATCCAGCAGCTCGCCGAGGCTCAGCGGCCTCAAGTCGCTCAGGGGAAGCGGTGTGCTGGTGCCGCTCATCGGATTAGTTTCTCTCCTATCCTAGATGGCGGCAAGCTCGGGGAATCATCCGTTGGCCGGCCGCGCCGGCTGTTGCCCCGCGGCTCCCCCCTCGAGCGCAGAGAGCATGGCCTGAAGATCGAAAGCTTCCTTGCGCACACGCAAGTCGTAATACATCACAGCGGAAGCGATCTGGCTGAGTGGACTCACCAGGATGGTTGCCACTACCGTGCCGAAAGTCGCAAGCATGCCCCACATCGCTTCGCCCGCCTTGCCCTTGAGCATGCCGGCCATGATCTGGAAAGGATACTGGAAGACGCTCTGCGCGGTGATCCCCAGTAAAACCATCAGCAGCAGGACGACGAATATCCGCCCGCCATGTCCTTCCGACAGGCTGAAGCTGCGCTTAAGCGCCGGCATGGCGCGCAGGTCTTCCAGCAGGGCGGCAGGGATCCCCAGCCACGTCCGGCAGGTCATCATGATTCCGGGGACAATCAGGAAGATGAATCCGCCGGCGATGCACAGACCTGTGAGGATAAAGAGCCAGATCATGCGTCCGATCTTTGGGGCCACGCGACTGTAAGCGCTGCGCCAATTTGTGGGGTGTCCCAGGTAGATGTCTGAGACGGCATAGACGGTGGCAGCTTGCGAGGCCGCGTACCCCACGATGTACAGCACGCTGAAAACGGCAACGCCTGCAAACGCAAGTCCCAGTCCAGCGCCGCTGCCCTTAGGCGCTCCGAACACGGCTGCCGCCGATCCAAATGCCAGTGCGCTGACCATGGTGGTGCCCTGTGGCAAGGCCACAATCCCGATGAACAGCCAGAAGTGATTTCGATAGAGACTGATGACGCGGTCGAGGAGTTCGCCTAGTTGCAGGGGGCGCAGATCAGCCCCGCCCGCAGGAGCCACCGCCGGCGACGTGGTCATTCGCTCCTCCTAGGAGCGCGCGGAGGGCGCTCGAAAAACGGGCACATCAGAACACAGATTCATTGCCCCGGCAAGTCACCTCGCAGGGAATACTCCGCGAGAGCTCAGGAAAACAGACCTTCGCTTACGGCTCGGGGATGGCCCCGCCGTCCTTGCGCGGGTCCGAAGCGCCGTAGTTCACCCCCGCGGCAAAGTCGCGAAGAACCGCCTGGCCGCCGCCCATCTGCGCGGAGAGTTCTCCGCGTAGCTGTATCACGTGCCCGCGGGACTCCAGCGCGGCGCGGACGCTGGCTGGAATGCGCGATTCCATTTCCACATCGCAGCCGGAGAAGGAGTGCTTGCTGAATCGCGCCGCTTCCAGTGCCGCCTGGATGTTCATGCCGAAATCCACCAGGTTGGCGACAAACTGGGCGTGCGCCTGCGACTGGTTCCATCCGCCCATAATCCCGAAGGCCACGCGCACCCCGTCTTTTTCGAGGAATGCCGGGATGATGGTATGCAGCGGCCGCTTGCGCCCGGCCAGCACGTTGGGCGAGGCAGGATCCAGGCTGAACAGCGCGCCGCGGTCTTGCAGCGCGAAGCCGGTTCCTTCTGGGACGATCCCCGAACCGAAAGACTCGTAGTTGCTCTGGATCAGCGAAACCATGTTTCCTTCGCGGTCCACCACGCTGAGATAGATGGTGTCGCTACCCGGGCGCGGCGGCGTACCCGCCGGCACCTGGCAGTTGGCCTTGGCCCGGTCGATCTCCTTGGCGCGCTCCCGCGCGTAGTCCTTGGAAAGCATCCCGGCCACCGGAATCTTCGAAGAACGCGGGTCGCCGAGGTATTGCAGCAGGTCCGCATAGGCCAGCTTCTTGGCTTCGATTTCCATGTGCAGCGCATCGGCGGAGTTATGTCCGAACGAGCCGAGGGGGAAATTCTCCATGATGTTCAGCATCATCAGGGCGCCGATTCCCTGCCCGTTGGGCGGCATCTCAGAGACCCGCCAGCCGCGGTAGGTGGTGGAGATGGGCTCAACCCACTCGCTGGAGTATTCCGCCAGATCCGCTGCGGTCATCCAGCCGCCCAGACGCTGCGAAGCGGCAAGGATGTGCGCGGCGATTTCGCCGCGGTAATAGGCGTCGCGGCCGCCGGAAGCGATCAGGCGCAGCGAAGCGGCCAAATCGGGGTTGCGAAAAATCTCGCCGGGTCGCGGAGCGCGGCCCCCTGGCAGGTAGGTCTTCACGGCGTTGGGTTCAGCCCGCAACGTGCCGGCCGCCTCGGTCCACGCTCCACCCACCCACTCGGTGACCGGGAAGCCTTCTTCGGCCAGGCGTATCGCCGCGGCAAGATCGTCAGAGATTTTCAGCCGGCCGAATCGCTCCAGCAGCTTGCTCCAACCGTCCACCGCGCCGGGAACGGTGACCGAGGCGATCCCGAATTGCGGCATCTCGCGGTTGCCTCTGGCGCGAAGGGTTTCCGCGGTGAGGCCCGCCGGAGCCCATCCGCTGGCATTGAGGCCGTAAAGTTTTCCGCTTTTCGCGTCGTAGACGATTGCAAAAAGATCGCCGCCGATGCCATTGGACATCGGCGCAACCACGCCCATCACGGCGTTGGCGGCCACCGCTGCGTCCACGGCCGACCCGCCGCGCGCCAGGACCATGGCCCCAGCCTGCGCCGCCAGCGGCGATTCCGCGGCCACGATCCCGCCGCGCGAAATCACCATCGAGCGCATTTGTGAACGGTCGTGCGCTTGCCCTTTTGTCATGGTCAGTCCCAAAACCACCAGCGCCAGCAGGATTGCGCAGATTCTCCGCACCATCTTTGCTCCTTCATCTTTGCACCGCACGGCGCACTGTAATGGCAAAGCGTCCTGCGGGCAAGCGGGTTGGCTTATTGTGGCTCGGGTCGCGGTGACGGCGAAATTGTTCAGGAGGAAAGGCCTCAGGTCAGTCCCGGCCACAAATCGGCCGGGACGGGACCTGAGCTACAGGAACAACCCAACGGACCGATGGGAAGAATTGCGGAGTGATGCTAGCGTGCTTCACTACTCGATGTGGATGCTTCCTGTGCCGGATTTGAGCTCGACCAGCATTCCGCCGCCGCGCACCTTGCCGCGCAATTCCTTGCTGATCAACCCTTCCACCAGAAGAAGAGGATATTTGGTGGAAATGCTCCCCAGCCCGGTTTCAGCGTGCACATCCAATCCGCGCTGCCCCAGGAATCGCACGCGGACATCTCCCAGACCGGTGCTCAGCCGCCAGGCGCCCCAGGGGTCGCCCTCGGCGCTGACATTGCCCGCGCCGGAATCCACGCGCAGCGTGCCGCGCACTTCACGGATGAGGATGTCGCCTAAACCTGAATTGGCGTGCACATCGCCGAAAATGCGGGAGATCGTGACTTTCCCGGCGCCGGTGTCCGCGTTCACCGAGCCGCGCAGCCCCTCGACCAACAGATCGCCCAGGCCGGTGTTCGAGCGCAGGCGCGTCTGTTCCGGCACCTGGATTTCATAGCTGATGAAGAGGTCCTGCAACAAGTCGGTATCTGTGAGACCCCCGATTCGTATGGAATTGCCGTGGTGATGGATCGGGGGGTGAGAGAGAAGATGGCGCATTTTGGCCTCGCCCACCGAGTTCTTGCCCAGAAGTCCCGACTTTACGCGCACCTCGCCGACGATGCGGACCCCGGGACCGCTCCAGGTACGCACCGAGATGTGACCGGCTGCGGTCTGGACATCGACTATCGCAGAATCACCGACAGCCAGAGTGCGCTCAAACCGGCCGGAGTTGTCCGCAGTCAAGGCTCTGGCATTGGCAGGAAGTGCGGTGAGAACGGCAAGGCAGGCGAGCAGCAGAGGCGCCAATCTGACCGTGTCAGCCCACCGAAACATGATGGCAGCGCGTTTCACGTCTGATCACCTCTGCGGAGCCCAGTCTATACCTGATTAGACGCCGGGAGGGCCAGAATGTTACTGGCGCCGGGGGTTTCTCAAAGTCGTTGGGGCGGCCAACCCCTGCACACCCCCGCCGGTCACCTCCGATTTCGGGGGGCAGACCATTCAGTGGGGCGATTCCGACATCCCGATTACTTCTTTGGGCGCGACTCCGGGGGAACTAGGTTGTTCAAACGGTAGTAGACCACCATCTGGCCGTAGTGCTCGCCAGGATGCTCGCAGAAGTCCGCCCAGAAGTAGTAGGGATTGACGGACCTCTTGCCAATTTGCAACGGTTTCGAGAAAGCCGCGTCGCCGAATGTCCGCAGCAGTGCTGCGCCATCAGCGACAGCCTTCTTCACGTAGGCCACGATGTCGGCCTTGGTTTTGAAGTCTGAGCGCTTGGGGTCCTCCGTCGTCTTCTGACCTTTGACCTGGGCCGCGAAATAGTAGACCGCGCCGGAAACGTGCAGCATCTGCTCGGCAAACGAGCGGACCTCCGGCTTGGGTTTGAAGTCGTACTTTTCCTCAGGGAAATCCTCGGCCATGGCGATCAGCTTGCGACCGCTGTCGTTCCAGCTTTCGAGGTAGCCGGCTGTCGGACTGGTGGCGCCCGCGGGGGCAGTCTGTTGGGCCGCGGCGCGCGGCACGAAAACGAAGATCAGCGCGACCAGCGTGGCACCGGCGAGAAACAAATACAGTCGATTCTTACGCATGGGTCTCCTCCCAGAGCTGAAGTCTAACCTAAGTGACGATTCCGGCGAACAGTGCGTTTCACCCCTGCGCGCCGTTCGCGGAATCAACTTCGGATCTGCCTGCGCCGTCCAAGCCATGCGACAGCGAGGAGAGCGGCCGTGGCGAATAGGTAGTGCACCGGCACGCCTTGAGCAACGCCGCGCGGCGAGATGCCCATAAAATCGAGCCCCGGCGCGTTCTGTAGCGGGCCGACGTACCAGAATGCCGTGTACAAACCTTCGAACAATTTGCTGGTGCCGCTCCACACCCCCAGAGCCAGCGCCATCGCCGGAATAAACATCGCTCCAATCAGCCACGCGCCGAGGGCGGGCCATTGCCGGGCGAGAAGAAGACGAAAGCCCACGCCCGCGCCGGTGACCAGAGCAAGGGTCACCCCCGCCATCCAGGCGGCAGGAAGCTGGCGGCTGAGGGCTCGCGGGGATGAAAAAATCAGCGCACCGGTGCCGTAGCGCGCCTCGCGCGTGCCCATCGACGACCACAACAACACCGGCCAAATCCAGGCAAAGGCTAGAAATTTGCCCTGCGCTTCACCGGCGGGAGCAGCGAACGTGCCGACCAGCAGGCCGCAGGCAACCAGATACCACCACTTGGAGCGGCCCTTCCAAAGCAAGCGCAGTTCGGCCCTCAGGATGGCGCCAAACCGCAGCGATGCTGCTGCCGCGGGCAGCGGCGAGAGATGTACGGACGAAACGCGGGCTGTTGATTCGCGGGCCTCTTCCTCCGCGATAGCCGCCTCGGTCGCGGCCAGCGTAGAACGGCGCGTGCGACGAACACCGGAAATGCCCAGGCGCACACCAACGCGGTGGAAGAGGCCGCGCGAAGGATCAAAGCGGTCAAACAACAGCGCCGCGATAACAACGCAACCGGCAGCATAGAAATACAGGAGCAGCCGCGGCAGGATGAGGCCGGCTGTCCAGTGAACTCCCTCCCAGAGAAATTCTTTCAGCGGCTCGCGGAGGTGTGGAACGGCGCCAATGGCGCCGAGAGAGAACCCACCATTATAATCCGGCAACCGGGCCTTCGCGGCAGCCAGCACTGTCTTCTTAAGCAGACCCACGCCGAGCACGTCGGCGTACTGGTTTCCGACCAGGAAGCCGGCGACAAACATCGCCTCCCAGAAGAAAATATAGAAAGCGTTGCCGAAGCCGCTGCGCAGCCCGGGGATGCATTCGAAGACCGTCACCAGGCAGGCGACAAATGCCAGCGCCGGCAAGGTGAGAAAGAAAAGAGGCGCCAACAATTGCCAGAGGTCGAGCTCTGCCTTGGCCCCGCCCAGGTAAAGCATGGGAAACGCGGCCGCGGCCAGGATGGCCAGAATGACCGCCAGGACCAGGAAATTGCTGATGGCCTTTCCGGCGAGGTAACTGAAGCGGCTCAGCGGCGTGGCGGCCAGAATCTGGCCGACGCCGGTGTGGCGATCGCGCTCGATGGTGTTTTTGACGATGTAAAAACCCACCAAAGAAACGAAGGTCGACGTACACATCGCCAGCATGATGCCCAGCCACGCGGAATTCAGAACCCCGCGGTAGTTCCCAAGGCTCATGCCCACGTTCCCAATGGCGATCTGATAGGCCAGGTACAGAGTGGCCGCCAGGGTGATCAGAAAACTGTAGCGCCTGGCGCGCTCGAGGAAGTCCGCGCGGGCGATGGCCACGATGGTGTGGATGGCGCTCATGCCGCCGCCTGGCGGTGTGCGGCCACGTAATGCAGATAGGCGTCTTCAAGTGTGGGCGCCGCGGGCCTCGCGCCGGGCCCCGGTGACGATGACGATACGGCGCGCACATGCACGCCATCGCCGCGACGCATGGTGCTGGAGATCAGGTAGCGTTGTCTCGCTGCCGCCAACTCCGCGCTGGGCAGCACCCATTCCCAAACTTTGCCTTCCAGGGCGGCCAGTAGCGCTTCCGGGGAGGCGTGGGTCACCAGGCTTCCAGCGCAGATGATGGCAATGTCCGTGGCCGTGGCCTCGACATCACTGACAATGTGCGTGGAGAGAATCACGATGCGCTCGCCGGACAGCTCGGAGAGCAGATTGCGGAATCGCACGCGCTCTTCTGGATCGAGCCCGGCGGTGGGTTCGTCCACGATCAGCAGCTGGGGATCGTTGAGCAGCGCCTGGGCGATGCCCACGCGCTGGCGCATCCCGCCGGAATAGCCGCCCAGCGGCCGCTTGCGCGCGTCGGTTAAATTGACCAGCGCGAGCAGTTCGTCAATCCTGCGGCGTGCCGCGCGGGCTTCGATGCCCTTCACCGCGGCGAGGTATTCGAGGAACTCCACCGCGTTGAGGTGCGGATAGACGCCGAAGTCCTGGGGCAAGTAGCCCAGTACACAGCGCAGGCGGTCCGGCTGGCGAGCGATGTCTTGACCGTCCCAGGTGACTGTTCCACTTGTTGGCGCGGTGATGGTGGCAAGGATGCGCATCAAGGTGGATTTGCCCGCGCCGTTCGGCCCCAGCAGCCCGAGCACACCCGGACCAAGGTCCAGGCGAAAGTCGCGCAGCGCCCAGACTTCTCCGTTGTAGCGCTTCCCCACCCCTTCGATCACCAGCTTCACGCGGGTCTCCTCTCGCCAGATTCGTTGCCGGCTAATTTCCGTCGTGCGGACGGCAACTCTACGACAACTAACGAACATCCCGCTCGAAATGTTTCGAGGGAAAGTTTTCCTGGAGTGCGGCCGCTTGCCGCCGCGGACTTCGGGTAGTGATGGTTCGCGGCAAAAAACCGCGGCGGCAAGCCGCCGCACTCCAGGAGATCATCACCATCGCTCGCCCCAAGACACTCTCAAACCTCCTGCTCCTTTCAGCTCGTCGCTGGCATCGAGTAGAATACAAGACGCACAGAGGGAACCATCTTGACCAAAGTGCTGCGACAGCAGTCCTCGGAGTTTGCCGCGGAGATCGAACAGATCATCCGCGCCGAACATCCCGACCCATTCCATGTCCTTGGCGCGCACCCCGTCGAGGTCGCAGGGAAAAAGCGGCTCGCAATCCGCACCTTTCAACCTCATGCCAACGAAGTCGCCGTGGTCTTCGAAAAGGGCGCCGAACGCGTGGCCATGGCGCGCATTCATCCCGGCGGAATCTTCGAGGCCGTGCTGGATGCGGCTGCCCTCCCGGGAGGTTACCGGCTGGCGGTCAGCTATCACAGCGGCGCCCGCGGCACCATCCACGACCCCTACAGCTTTCCACCGCAGTTGAGCGACTTCGATCTCCACTTGATGAGCGAAGGCACGCACTACCAGAAATACGAAAAGCTCGGCGCGCACTTGCACAACGTCAGCGGCGTGCGCGGCGTGCAGTTCGGCGTGTGGGCGCCAAACGCCTTACGCGTGAGCGTGGTGGGCGATTTCAATGGCTGGGACGGCCGCGTCCACCCCATGCGCAGCCGCGGTTTGACCGGGCTGTGGGAGCTCTTCATCCCGGGACTCGACGAGGGCGGGATCTACAAATTCGAGATCCTCTCGCGCCTGGGCGGCGCCCCTTTCCTCAAGGCCGACCCTTACGCCTTCGCCTCAGAAATCAGTCCGAAGACGGGTTCGGTGGTCAGTGACTTGAGCCACCACACCTGGAATGACACGCCGTGGATGGAAGCCCGCGCCAAGCGCAACTGGCTCGAGGCGCCGGTCTCGATTTTCGAGGTGCACCTGGGCTCGTGGCGCCGCAAGGAGGGAAATCGCTTCCTCACGTATGGCGAGCTGGGCGACGAATTGATCCCCTACGTGAAGCAGTTGGGCTACACGCACATTGAGCTGCTCCCGGTGATGGAACATCCCTTCAACGGCTCGTGGGGCTATCAAACCGTGGGCTATTACGCCGCGAACAGCCGTCACGGGAGTCCCACCGGGCTGATGGAGTTTGTGGACCGCTGCCACCAGGCCGGCATCGGAGTGCTCCTGGACTGGACCCCGGCGCATTTTCCGCGCGACGCGCACGGCCTGGCGCAGTTTGACGGCACCCACCTTTACGAGCACGAGGACCCGCGCAAGGGCTCGCACCCCGACTGGGGCACGCTGGTCTTCAATTACGGGCGCATCGAGGTGCAGAATTTTCTGATCGCCAACGCGCTGTTCTGGCTGGACAAGTACCACATGGACGGCCTGCGCGTGGACGCGGTGGCCTCCATGCTCTACCTGGACTATTCGCGCAAGCACGGTGAGTGGGCGCCCAACGAGTTCGGCGGACGGGAAAACCTGCCGGCGATCGCCTTCTTGAAGCGTATGAACGAGGTAATCCACAGCCGCCACGCCGGCGCGCTGACTATCGCCGAAGAGTCCACCTCATGGCCTCTGGTCACGCGGCCCACTTACGTCGGCGGGCTGGGGTTCAACCTGAAGTGGAATATGGGCTGGATGAACGACACGCTGAAATACTTCAAGCTCGACCCGGTCTTCCGCAGGTTTCAGCACAACCAGATCACCTTCTCGATGATGTACGCCTTCAGCGAGAACTTCGTGCTGCCCTTCTCGCACGATGAAGTGGTGCACCTGAAGGGTTCCATGGCCGGGAAGATGAGCGGCGACGACTGGCAGAAATTTGCCAACTTGCGCGCGCTCTATGGCTACCAGTTCGCCCACCCGGGAAAAAAGCTGCTGTTCATGGGCGGAGAGTTTGGCCAGTGGCGCGAGTGGAACCACGACCAGGGCCTCAACTGGGACCTGCTGTCCTACGGCCCGCACCTGGGGATCGCCGCGCTGGTCAGGGACTTGAACCGCCTCTACTCCTCCGAGCCGGCGCTCCACCAGGTCGAGTTCGACTGGCAGGGTTTCGAGTGGATGGATTGCAACGATTCCGACCACAGTGTGCTTAGTTTCGTGCGCCGCGCGAAGAGCCCGGACGATTTCCTGCTGGTGATTGCCAATCTCACTCCCGTGGTGCGGGAGAACTATCGTGTCCCGGTCCCTGCCCCCGGCTTTTACACCGAGGTGCTCAACACGGACGCCGCGGCTTACGGCGGTTCCAATGTGGGAAACCTGGGCGGAACTCGAGCCGAGGAAGTTCCCTGGCTCGACCGCGACTACTCGCTCAAATTAACCCTGCCACCCCTGGCCACCCTCTTCTTTAAGCCCAGCCGCGGCTGAGCCTTTCCCCACTCGGTCCCTGCCAAATCGCGTCCCCCTCCCGCGCTTTGTCCCAGTACCCCCAATGGCTGGGGAACATTTCCCGGGGGCCCTGCGTAGAAAGAGACGAAAGCGGGCAAGAGCCGTCCAAAGGCTGAGGGAAGGAGGTCCACAATGGCCGATCGCAGCGCAAGAAAAACCATCCTGCTGGCGGGGTTAGTCCTGCTGGCCACAGCAACGCTTATGGTGGTCCTGTTGCGCGCCACACCGCTGGCGCTTGCGGCACAGAACACCACGCCAAGCACCGCTCCGGCAGCCGAGCGCTGGCTGCACGTTGCCATTAACAATCAAAACCCCAAGGGCGAGCGCGTGCGGGTCAATCTGCCTCTTTCTCTGGCGGAAAGTCTTCTCGGCGCGGTGAAGCACGGAAGGCTGGAGGCCGGGAAGATCCGCATCAGCGAATTCAAAGTGGACAATATTGACTTGCGCCGCGCTTTCGAAGCTATCAAGTCAGCCAAGGACGGCGAGTTTGTGACCGTCGATAGCACCGACGCCAACGTGCGCGTGGCCAAGGAGAAGGGCTTCATCATCGTGAAGGCTCGCGATTCCCGCAACAAGACGGGGACGGTGGACGTGCGCGTGCCCATCGAAGTAGTGGACGCGCTGTTCTCCGGCGGGCCCGACGAATTAAACCTCATCGCCGCTCTGCGCGCGCTGGCCGGGAAAGGCGACATCGAGCTGGTCAGCGTGAAGGACGCCGAATCCACCGTGCGGGTGTGGGTGGACGCGAAAAACACCGCGGATTGATCGGGCTCAAAGCATCTGAATGGCGGACCGACCCCCCGGCAAAACCTTGAGGAGGATGTGATGATCGCCAAGCTGCTGATAGGAACGGCAGTGCTGGGAGGCGCGGTGATGATGCAGGACGGCCTGATCAGCGTCAACGTACGCGAGAAACATCAGAACGGCCACCACATCTTCTTCGTGGCCCCGGGCGCGGTAGTGCCCTGGGCAGTCAAGATCGCCGCGTCACAACATTCCGGGTGGCACATGGATCGTGCGCGCGAGTGGATGCCCCTGGCCAAGAGCGCCGTCGCAGCGCTGGGAAATTCGCCAGATTGCGTTTTCGTGCAGGTGGATAGCTTCGACCAGCACGTACGCATCGAAAAGTCCGGGAACCGCCTGAAGATTGACGTCGACGACCCCCGCGAGGAAGTGCATCTGGCCGTGCCGCTCGGAGCCGTACGGCACGCGCTGCGCGAGATTGAGGAGATGGGACCGGCCTCCTGATCGCCGGAGTCTCCCTGGTTAATTTCAGCTTGCCGCCACTTGCTTGGGCGGAATCCAGTAAGTCTCTTCCCGCATCGATTCCTTGACGAATCCCCGGCGTTGCAGGATTCCTTTGCCATGTTCGATCATCTGCGGGTGGCCGCAGAGGTACGCAGTGGTATGCGCGGGGTCGCATTCCCACTGGTCGGCGTACTTGCGGATCAGATCCTCGACGCGGCCGGTCTCTCCTTTCCAGGACGTATCCTCCCACGGGCGGCTGATGGTGGCCACGTAAGTGAACCAGGGGACCTCGGCGGCGAATTGTTTCATCTCTTCGTGGTAGCCGAATTCCCAGGAGCGGCTGGCGCCATCCACCAGGTAAAGATGGTGCTCGCCTTTGAATTTTCCGTCCTTCCAATCGCGGTACAAAGTGCGCAGGTAGCTGACATAGGGGGCGATGCCGGTGACCGTGGACAGCAACAGGTGACGCGTGTGGCCGCTCTTGGTATCCAGTGTAAAGCGTCCTTTGAAGGACTTGCGCATCTTCAGCTCGTCGCCGGTCTTCAATTCATAGAGCAGCGGCGTGAATTCTCCTTCCGGCACCAACTCGATGAAAAACTCGAGTTCGCGCTCGTACGGGGAGGAGACAATTGAGTACGGCTTCTCCACACGCTTCAGCGCCGTATCCACGCCCAGTGTGGCGTACTGCCCGGCAGCGAAATGGAATTCTCCCGCAGGGGCCACGCGGATCATCCACAGGTCGCCGGCAAAATCCTTGCGCTCGGTGATGCGGGCCCGGAAGAACTTGTCATCTGCTGGAGACATTCGTACCTCTTTCGCGCCGCAACCTGCCGCGACCCCGGGGGCCCGGTGGGGGCGTATCCTTCGTCTTGACGGAGCGCCACGAACAGAGGATATCACCACTGTAATTCAGCGCAGCGTAATCAAGGGGGCCGCCCCACGGCACAGGTCTAGCAGCCTGCTGATAAGGAGAAATGTGCCACTCTGAACCCAAGGCCGCCGAAACGCCGGCCATGCGGCCTTCGTAGGGGCGGCTTTACGCCGCCCGCCTTTCATCATCCGGGCGGGATAAACCCGCCCCTACGATTTCTGCTCTTCGGGTTGTGCTTGCTGTTATTCTGCAATCCCAATGACAAGGAAAACGGCAGAGATTGCAAAGGCAGTGCAGCGCGCAGCGGCTCTCATGGAAGAGCATTTTGCCACCCTCTCCAAGAGCGAAGGGAATAAGGCACGAAGGGAGCTGCATCAATTGGCTACAAGGGTTTCCCGCCATACTCGCGGAAAAGCTTCAAGATCTCAACAGAGCGCGGAGAATCGTGTTTCAGGCTATTCCTAAGCAAGGAACGAATCCGTCCTGACTCTCTTATTCATCGTTTACCGAATACGGCGACCATGACGCTGGAAACCAAAATAATCCAAAGAACGCCCACCAATCTGACTATAAATGTGCCGTGCATCTTGACTCTGCTTCTGTGAAACCAAGTATAAAAGCGGACAACGCTCTTTGGAAACACGAGCCACCACAGCCCGAAACCAATTGTCAACGCGAAACCTAGATAGTCACTCCGTTTCATTTCGAGACGCGAACTGGCCTAACTATTGTTTATGCCGGCCCGCCTGAACCGCCTGGCGCACGCGAGAATTCGCGGTTAGTGATGATCTCCCGCGGCCAGTTCGCGCACCAAGCTGCCAACAAACGACTTCGCGTCGCCGAACAGCATCAGCGTCCTATCCAGATAGTAGAGCGGGTTGTCGATTCCCGCAAAGCCGGGACTCATCCCGCGCTTGATTACCATCACCGTCCGCGCTTTGTCCACATCCAGGATGGGCATGCCGTAGATGGGGCTGGAGGGATCGGTGCGCGCGGCGGGGTTGGTTACGTCGTTGGCTCCGATCACCAGCGCAACATCCGTCTGCGGGAGTTCCGGATTGATCTCGTCCATGTCCAGCAGTTTGTCGTAGGGAATGTCCGCCTCGGCCAGCAGCACGTTCATGTGCCCGGGCATGCGCCCGGCGACGGGGTGAATGGCGAACACGACCTCCACGCCGCGCTTGGTCAGGTTATCGTAGAGTTCGCGCACTTTGTGCTGCGCCTGGGCCACGGCCATCCCGTAGCCGGGGACAATCACCACTTTATTCGCCGCGGACAGGATCGCCGCCGCCTCTTCGGGCGTCGCGCTGTGCACCGGGCGCGCCTCGGCCGCCACCACGCCTGCGGCCTCGACCTGGCCGAAAGCCCCGAACAGTACGTTCGAGAACGACCGGTTCATCGCCTTGGACATGATCACGGACAGGATGAAACCCGAAGAGCCGTCCAACGCGCCGGCGATGATCAGCAGCTTGCTGTTCAGCACGAAACCCATCGCCGCCGCGGAAAGTCCGGCGTACGAGTTCAACAGGGAGATCACCGTGGGCATGTCGGCCCCGCCAATGGGAATGATCATCAGCACACCGAAAACCAGCGGGATGGCCACCAGCAACGGGAACAGCGCGGTCTGCCCCGGATGGAAAACCAGATACGCAGCCACCAGGACAGCCACGCCCAGCAGCGACAGGTTGACGAAGTTCTGTCCCTTATAAGTGATGGGCCGCTGGGGCAGCAGCTCCTGCAGCTTTCCGGCGGCCATCAGGCTGCCGGTGAAGGTCAGCGAGCCGAGGATCACCTCCAGGCAAAGCACCGCCATCATGAAGCGCGGCACATCCCCTCCGCGCCCGTAGAACTCCGCCGTACCCACCAGCGTGACGCACAGCGCTCCGAACGCGTGGCTCAGCGCCGTCCGCTGCGGCACCGCGGTCATGGGCACGCGCCCCAGTGGTACGCCGATGACCGACCCGGCCACCAGGGCAATAGCGATCCACCGGTAATCCACGATGTCGTGGTGCAGCAAAGTGCCACCGATGGCCAGGGCCATCCCGATTTCGCCGGCGAGGACCCCGTGCCGCGCCGTGCTGGGCGAGCTCAGCCATCGGAGCGACAGGATGAACAGCACAGTGGCCGCGAGGTAGACGATCTCGATGATGTGTTCGGTGGGGGGCACGAAGGGTCAGGGTTTCCTGGGCCCACTGGCCTTGAACATCCGCAGCATGCGGTCGGTGATCACGAATCCGCCCACCACGTTGCTCATCGCGGCCACCACGGCAATGGTGCCCAGCACGGTGGTGAGCCTGCTCTTGCCTTCTCCGGCGAGGATGATTGCGCCGACCACGGCGATGGCGTCCAGGGCGTTGGTCAGCGACATCAGCGGCGTGTGCAGCAGCGGCGAGACACGGCGGATGACCTCGAAGCCGATGAAGGCCGCCAGGATGAAAACGTAGAGGTTGGTGATCAGGTCTCCCTTCATGTTTCCTCCCCGCGATCTGGTCTGCTGTCGCCCGGCTACCTGCTGCCCTGCGCGGCGAGGGCGGGCATGCCGAAGAACTCCCGCACGCGCGCATTCACCACCTCGCCGCCCTGGGTCACCAGCGTTTCGCGGACAATTTCATCCTCGAGATCGATCTGGAGTCTCTTATCCCGCATCATGTTCAGCAGGAAGGCGCTGATGTTCCGGGCGTACAACTGGCTGGCGTGGTACGGGACGCTGCTGCCCACGTTGATCCGGCCGATGATGGTGACTCCGTGATGCACTACCGTCTCCCCGGCCCGGGTCAGCTCGCAGTTTCCCCCGCGCTCCGCCGCCAGGTCTATGATCACCGAGCCTGGCGCCATCCTTTCCACCATCTCGCGGGTCACCAGCACGGGCGGTTTTTTTCCGGGAACCACCGCGGCCGTGATCACGGCGTCGCTTTCCGCCACGACTTTTCCAAGCAGCTCGCGCTGCCGGGTGTAGAAGGCTTCGCCCTGCTCAGTCGCATAGCCGCGGGCATCCTCCGCATCCTTGGCTTCGATGGGCAGCTCGACGAACCGCCCCCCCAGGCTCTGTACCTGTTCCTTCGCCGCCGGCCGCAGATCGTAGGCGGAGGCCACCGCTCCCAGCCTTCGCGCCGTAGCAATGGCTTGCAGCCCGGCGACTCCCGCGCCGATCACCAGCACACGCGCCGGTGTGATGGTTCCCGCTGCCGTGGTGAGCATCGGGAAAATTCGCGGGACCGTGTCTGCCGCGATCAGCACCGCCTTGTAGCCGCACAGCGTCGCAATCGAGGAGAGCGCGTCCATGCTCTGCGCCCGAGTCGTGCGCGGCACGAGCTCCACGGAAAAAGCAGTGACCCCGGCCGCGGCGATCTCCTCGACCACTTCACGGGATCCGAACGGCCGCAGGAAACCAATCAGCACCTGGTTGCGGCGATAGAGTGGAAGGTCGGCTCTGCCCGTCTTGTCGTTCGAGCCGTAGCAGAGAACCTGCAGGATGATGTCGGCCGCCGCGAACACGCCCGCCCGGTCGGAGAGGATCTTGGCGCCTCTTGCGATGTAATCGGCGTCCGTATAGCCCGCCTCGAATCCCGCTCCGGCTTCAACGACTACCTCGAGGCCGGCTTTGGTTAGATTGGGAATCGCGGCCGGCACCATTGCCACCCGCCGCTCGCCCGGAAAACTTTCTTTGGGAACTCCGACTATCACGAAGTGATCTTCCTTTCCGTTGTCTCGAACGCGCCGGGCTTGACCACCCGGAGTACGCCCGCCCCTCTGCGCAAGTCAGCCGCCGCAGAATCATTCCAGAGCGAGCCTGATGGCGTGAACCCTGAGGGGCAGGTGGCCAGGCTCACGGCTGGGGTGGCTTCTGCTGTTGCCTCATCATCTCCCCGGGATCGAACCGCGTGACCGGCCCGGTGATCTTGGTCTTGGCGTCGTGGATAACGCGGATCAAGAGCATGTCGGTCTCTTTGCCGGTCATCTTCACCAGCCTCCACGGCACCACCTTCTCGGAGAGCCACATGTCGGTGGCCTGGTCCTTGCTGCGCCAGTGTTCACACACAAACGTACCCGCCGGGGTGGTGATTGTTTCCGTGCCAACGCGCACCGAATCGTTGCGGGCGTCGGGGTTCATGGGTTTCTGCTGCTGGGGGGACATTTTAGAGAAATCCATTGGCATCTCCATGGCTTTGTCCCCCATCTTGAGAATCAGGCGCTTAATGCCCGGGGTGTTTCCCTCCATGACCATCAAAACTTTGCTTACCACCGGGCCATGGGTGGGGTCCTGAGTGGTGTGCTCCATCCAGTAGCCCTTCTTGCCCTCGAACATTTCCTCGCCGACCAGGGCGATCTCCATCTGCATCTTTGCCGGCCCCCTCTTTTTCTCCCTCGAATCAATCTCGTAGACCGAGCCCGATCCGATGACCGGAGACCAGACGCCGATCATGCTGGGCGGTGGGGCAAACTGGCCGAGCGTCGTGGCCGCCGCGGCCAGGACAACAATCGCGGCTGCTGCCAAAAAACGAACTCGCATGGTTCTCCTCCTCAATTCTTCAGCGCCGCCAGAGCAGTCTCGTATTCGCCCGGGTCGAAGCCGCTCAAAACTTTTTCACCGATTACCACCGTGGGCGTCGCTTTGCTCTTCAATTCCTCGACCAGCTCGCGCAGGAATTCGGGATTGCTGCGGATGTCTCTCAACTCCATCTCTACGCCTCGAGACGAAAGAAACTCCTTCGCCGTCACGCATACCGGTCAACCCGCCTGAGTATAAAAAGTGACCTTGGGCATGGTTCCTCCCGGCCGCCCGATAAAAAGTGTGTACCAGAGTTACCGCGAAGATAGAAGCGGAATCTCCTTCGCGCGGGGCGCGCCGAACTATTCGAAGGCCAGGGCATCCACGGGGTCGCAGCCGGAGGCGCGGTAGGCAGGATAGAGCGCGCCCAGCAGCGCACCCACGAAGGCGAACACGATGCTGCTGACCAGCCACTCCCCGGTGATCAGGATGATGAGTCCCGGGGCGTAAAACTTGAGGGCCAGGCGAGCGAGCCCGGTGCCCGCCAAACCAAGCAAGACTCCCAGGGCGGCCATCATCGCGCTCTCCCCCAGAAACAGTTGGGCGATCTCCAGGCGAGTGACACCCAGCGCTTTGAGGATGCCGATCTCCTTAGTGCGCTCCAGCACCATCGTGTGCATGGTCAGCAGGACCACCAGGAAGCTGATGGTGACGCCGATGACCAGCATAACCCGCAGGAAAGGCTTCAGCGCGGGCAGGTTGGAAGAGTTCATCAACGTCATGTAGTCCTGCATGGAGCGAACCAGGTAGCCGGGGAGGCGTTGGACGATTCCCTGCCGGGCGCGCTCGGTGTCTCCCGTGCTGCGCACGTAAAACAGCGTGACACGCTTGTCCGCCCCGGCAATTTCCTGGGCGGTGGCCAGAGGGATAAACGTGCGCGCGCCCTTTCCGTGAGCCACAATGCCGGTGATCGTGAAGTCGCGGTTGAAGAGCCGGTAGGGGTCGCCCACGCGCAGGTGACGTTTCTCGGCCTGGATGTCGTCGACGATAGCACCGTCAAGGGTCGTAAATGCTCCGCCGGCACGGAAGACAAACCCTTTACTGAGCGCGTTGAAGCTTTCAAAATCTATGCCATAGACGATTTCCAGGTTGCCGGTGTTGGCGATGACCAGCACCGGTGCCACCTGGTCAACGCCGGGGACAGCGGAGATCGAATCGCCCAGCGACTGCTGCAGTACGGCGTTGGTGAGCTGAAAGAAGATGGAGGCATTGGGAGGCTGGACGATGATGTCGGCGCCTACCCCTTCTACCCGCTTTCCCCAATCGCTGACCACGCCGAGCGTCATGCCAACAATCAAGAGCACGAAGGCGACCTGCAACGCCACGGCCAGCACACTCAGGGCCGTGCGCAAGGGGCGTGCGCTCAGATTACGCCACAGCAACTGCGGCAAGGTGAAGCCGTTGTACTCCAACTGCTCCTCCGGCGATCGGCACCAACTTGGAAAGTAAGAGGTTAGAGTAGCACCGCGCGTCGCAGCGGGTCAAAAGGCCCGGCACAATGCCGCGGGGACGTGTGCTAGATTGTGCGCTTGCCATGACTGCCCAGCAGATTCCGGCAGGCCAAGCGCCCCTCGCGTTCCCTCCTGTGTGCCGGCTGCTCGTCACCGGCATCTCCGGCAATCTTGGCCGGCGCCTTGCCCCACTGCTCGCCGGCTATGAGCTGATCACCGCGGACCTTCATCCGCCCCCTGCCGGACTCCCCGCCGGAAAGTTCATTCAAGCCGACCTCTCCACCCCCGAAGGGCAGAAGAAAGTCGCCGAAGTCATCCGAAACGAAGGCGTTGAGGCCGTTCTCCACCTGGCGTTTGTCATTGATCAGGTGCGTACCGGGATCGTCGACCTGGAGCGCATGTGGCGAGCCAACGTGCAGGCCACCGAGAGACTGCTCGAAGCCACCAGCGAGGCCAATCGAAGCGCCCCGCGCGTCCGGCTGTTCGTATTCCCCTCCAGCGTTTCCGCTTATGGCCCCCAACTGCCGCCTTTGGTGCGCGAGGATGCGCCGCTCGCTGCTCATACCATGCCGTATGCGGTTCACAAACGGGAATCGGACGAAATCTGCCAGCGCCTGTACCCGCAACTCGGCGGCTGCGCTCTTTACATTCTCCGCCCGCACATTTTTGCCGGGCAGACGGTGAACAACTACATTTTGAGTGCCATGCGTGGCCGCGCCAGCGGCCGCGGATGGCTGGCCAGGTTCGTCGAGAAACAAGGCTGGAGGATTCCGGTCTTGCTCCCGGCATCTTGTGATGCGGGAAATCTGTTTCAATTTATCCACGTTGACGATGTGGCGCGCTTCTTGCTCTGGACGCTCAAGAATTTTTCTCCTGGAAGACTGGAAATACTCAACCTCGCAGGGCGCGGAGAGCCACTTCGTCTGCTGGAATGTGCGCAGATGTCCGGGACGCCGGTGATTCGAGTCGGGGGGACTGGGACGGTCAAGTTTCTACTGAAACTCTTCTGGATTCTTGGACTTTCCGGAGTGCCGGCGGAGGCGCTGCCATATTTCGTCGGCTCCTACACCATGGACACCGGGCGCCTGCGCGCCGCACTGGGCGAAGATTACGAGCCAGTGATCCAGTGGACGTCGCGCGACGCTCTGAGCGATGCCATGCGCAGTGCGGTGTTGTAACCGGATTTCAACAATTTTGTTGAAAAGGTTGTGGAAAAAAGAATTTCAACCCGGTCAAAGCATACGCACAGAAGTGTTTCATCCTGTTTGCACTACTCTTCAGCAAAATGCCATGAACTTTTGGTGAGTGAAGTGCCCATGAAGAGAATCTTCCGTGCCGCGGGCACGTTTAGTACCAGCGCGGCGGCTTTTCCAGCTTGATCTTGATGGTTTGCTCGGCCTGATCCAGATCATACCAGCGGCCAAACGTTTTCCATCCCGGCGCGATCACCTGGATCAACGTTTTCCCCCGCGGCACGCTGGGAACTTTTACCACGCCTTCCTTGTTGGTCTTCACGTTCATCTCGGTCATGCGGTTTTTGCCAATTTTGTGAACTTCCAGGAAGCGCACGTAGATGCTGGCGCTGTCCACCGGGGCGTCTTTCTCGCCGGCGGTCACTTCGATGCGTAGCAGGGAGACACCGGGAGCTTTGGCATCCTTCTCGCTCTTCACGTCATTCTTGAGCGCGTTGGCCTTGGGAAGGTCGGCCTTGGGCTTCGCTGCCTGCTCGGTGGTCTGCTGCCCCGCTAGCGCCGGGCTTACCAGGACGCCCAGAAACAGGAGCATCGCGATTCTTGGAATCTGCGATAGCCGAGGTGCTCTCACTGATTATCCGCCGCCTGCGGGGGCGCCACCCCTTCGGTTTTCCGGTGTAACGTCAATCCGTTCATATCCGTGTGGCGACTGCCGTACAGAAGCTCGAGATCCGAACGCATCTGATCGTGGCGGGAGGTGGAAAGCACGTATTCGTCGAGTTCAGGAATCCCCTGCATGGTCTTTTGCGCGGCGACGATGCGCTCGCTGTTGATTGGATGCGTGGAGAGGAGGCGGGCGATGCCTGAACCGTGGTGGCCCGGCTTCGGCCCCACCCGCTCGAAAAACTCGACCACGGCAACAGGGTCGTAGCCGCTTCGCACCATGTACTGGATACCCAGCACGTCCGCTTCCCTCTCGTCATTGCGGCTGAACTTGAGCCGCGCCAGGGGAAAGGCCAGTGCCAATCCTTGCCGCGCCGCGTACGCCACCGGGCCTCCAATAAACAGCAGCGGGATGGTCGCCCAGTTCATTAACTCTGACTTGGACATCTGCCGCGTGGCGTGGCGCGCGGCCACGTGCCCCACTTCATGGGCGATCACCGCGGCCAGCTCCGCTTCCGAGCGCGTCTCCAGCAACATGCCTGTGGTCACGTAGAGAAACCCGCCGGGAAGCGTGAAGGCATCCACCTGGCTGGAATCAATGATGCGCACTTCGACCGGAAAGTGAATGTCGGCGTGGCGGGCGAGACGGTCGGTCACTTCGCGGACATATTGGGTGACTTCAGGATCGGTGAAAAGTCTGGTGCTGGCTTCCACCTGTGCCGACATCCTGCGCCCCAGAGCGAACTCCCGCTCCGGAGACCAGAAATTCATTTTGCCGCGGCCAGGGGAATGCCGGTCGCCGCTTTCCTTTTCCGCCTTCCTGCGGTCTGGGTCTTGCGCCCGGGCGGGCAGCGTCCCGCACAGACTCCCTGCCCCGGCAAGAACAATGGAAAGCACCAAGACTCTGGCTAGAGGTCTCGGCATGGCCCCACCCCGCCCGCGCTTCGAAGATTCTCCCGCCAATCCCGCAGCGCGCATTTGACTGCGTGCGGCGGGTGCGCTACTTTCCTGAATTCGGATTGTTGCGCCCTCGCGGACCATCTCTTTCATATACCCGCGGACGATTTTGCGCAACCGGGAATCACCCCGGACGAGACAGCGCCTGGACTCTGGGCGCGGCAAGACGCAACAGGGAGGCCAGCATGGGGTTTTCGACAGATGCCATCCACGTAGGGCAAGAGCCCGATCCCTCGACCGGGTCAATCGTCGCGCCGATTTACCAGACTTCCACTTACGTGCAAGACGCCCTCGGTCAGAACAAGGGTTACGACTACGCGCGCACCAACCACCCCAACCGCAAGGCCCTGGAACGCTGCGTGACCAAACTCGAGGGGGGATTGGCCGGCTATGTGTTCTCGTCGGGGATGGCCGGGATTGACGCCGTATTCCGCCTGCTGCGCCCCGGCGACCACACCGTGCTCTCGCAGGCAGTCTATGGAGGCGTCTACCGGCTGACCACGCAGTTGCTGGTGCAGTTCGGCATGGAGTTCAGCTACGTGGACACATCGTGCGCGGAAAACGTAAGCCGGGCGCTGCGGCCGAACACAAAAATGATTTACGTCGAAACGCCCACCAACCCAACCATGAGCGTCACCGACATCGCCGCGGTGGCGCGGATCTCACGCGAGCGGGGACTGACCCTGGTGGTGGACAACACCTTCCTCAGTCCATACTTGCAACGGCCCATCGAGCTGGGCGCGCACATCGTGGTGCACTCCATGACCAAGTACCTCAACGGCCACAGCGACATGACCGGCGGGGCGGTGATCCTCACGCGGCAGGAAGACGCCGATAAGATCTATTTCCTGCAGCGCTCCGCCGGGTCGGGACTCGCGCCCATGGATTGCTTCCTGGTCTCCCGGGGCATCAAGACGCTGGCGGTGCGCATGGACCGGCATAACCAAAACGGGATGCAGATCGCCAGACACCTGGAAGGCCATCCCAAAGTGAAGCGCGTGCTCTATCCGGGTCTCGAGTCGCACCCCCAGCACCAGCTTGCCGCCCGGCAGCAGCGCGGGTTCGGCGCCATGATTTCCTTCGATCTCGGCTCGCTGGACGCCGCACGGCGCCTGCTAGATCACGTCCGCCTTTGCGCCCTGGCCGAGAGCCTGGGTGGCGTGGAGACGCTCATCTCCCACCCCGCGTTGATGACCCACGCCTCCGTGCCCGCCGAAGTCCGGCAACAGATTGGCATCACCGACGGCTTGGTGCGCATCTCCGTCGGCATCGAGGACGCGGAAGATCTGATTGCCGATCTGGACAACGCCTTGGCGAAAATCTAGACTCTCCCGCGCACGCGGTCAGAAGCAGGAGCCGCCCACGGAATACATGGACACCAAACCCATTTACGTGCCGCCGGGAAACAGCAGCAACGGAAAAGTCTTCGACGTTTTCGGCGATCACATCACCGTAAAGCTGGCCGGGGAAGAAGTCAGCGACCTTTACTGCATCCTCGAGGGCACCACCGAGCCGGGCGCGGGTCCTCCGATGCACGTCCACCACCGGGAAAACGAATCCTTTTACGTGCTGGAAGGTGAGTTTGAGTTCCACGTCGGCGGGCGCGTGATCCATGCCACCGCCGGGTCATTCTTGTTCGGTCCGCGGCAGATTCCCCACCGCTTCCAGAATGTCGGGCGCATGCGCGGCCGCGTGCTCATCATTGCCGAGCCTGCCGGAGTGGAGCATTTCTTCGCGGAGATGAGCCACGCCTTTGTGGGCGGACGGCCGAATATGGATCGGGTCGGCGAACTCTGCCAGAAGTACGAAATTGAGTTCGTGCGCTGAGGGCGCCTGCGCAAACGGCGGGGCGGAAGAGCGGCGGCAAGCACTTCGTTCCTCAGGGCCAGCCGCCGCACTCCAGGGCAACACTCCTGGAAGGGGCTTCACAATCCTCTTCACGCCGCACCGATGAGCGGGACCCGCTTATTGTGCCAGAGGTTTTCGAGGAAGGCATCTTTGCGGGCGCGGCGGGACTTGAATTCCTTTCGCGTCAGAATGGTGTAATTGATTTCGCGGCCGAGTTGGTGTTCCAGCTTGCGCATCGATTCCGCCAGGGCCGCCCCTTTGGGACTCCCGATGACCAGAACGTCGATGTCACTTGCGGCGTCCTGCTGGTCCCGTGCGAATGAACCGTAGAGATACGCTTCTTCTATTCCCTCAATTTTCTTCAAGGCTTGTCCAATCAGGGGAATAGCGCCGATGGTTTTAGAAATGATGCTGCGCACCTCATGGAACAAAGCGTAGCCTCGATTGAGCTGAAAATATTTCTGGCGGCCGGTCACTTCTGAGAGAAACAGGCCATCTCCCTCCAGCCGGCGCAACTCTTTTGATAAATTGGCCGGGTCAACGTCCAGCCGCGCTGCCAGGTCGCGGAGATGGAGTCGTGCCCCAGGGTTGGTGAAGAAATAGGCCAGAAGGCGCCGTCGCAAATTCGATCGCAAATCCAGCATGTTGTCAGTATATACCACAAATGTGGTAATACCGAACCTCGATGACAGATGCCCAGGGGAGCATCCCGGCTGGACGGACCAGATTCTCAGCGTTTCCGGGATGGCCGGGAGCGCAGGCAGGCTTCGATCCAGGCAAGATAGCCGCGCGAGCCGGTGGTAATCGCCAGGACAATGAATTCCGGCACTTCGTAGCTGTGCAGCCGTCTGACTTCCGCTTCGACCTTGGTCAACAGCTTTCTCGATGTTTTGATCAGCAGCAGCCGCTCGCGGGCTGTTTCCACCTTCTCCTTCCATCGATAAATGGAACGGACTGGAGCTTCGAGCACGTTTACGCAGGCCGCCAACCGAGCGTCAACCAGGCGGCGCGCGATGCGCTGGGCTTCTTTTGCCGTACCGCATGTCACCAACACCACCACTTTGTCGGTCATCATCACTCCAGTTTGTGAGGCGGGATCCGGAGCGCTGGCATCTTGCCGGCCTCGGATCCAAGTCTCAAAGCCGGCGGGACGCCGGTGCTACGTCGCCAGCTCTCCGGGTGCATGGCGTTTACTCATTGGATTGTCTTCGACAGGATCGCCGCTTCACCGATTGCCACTGCTCGCGGGCAAGATACAATAGCCACCTGTGAGCGGCAAGGCGGGCAAAGCGGTGAGCGGAAGTCCGATCCATTTCGGCACTTCCGGCTGGCGGGCGCTGATCGCGGACGATTTTACGTTTGCGAATGTGCGTCTGGCCGTTGCCGCCATCGCCGGCCATGTTCGCGCCCGCACCGCCTCTCCCACGCTCATCGTCGGACACGACACCCGGTTCATGGCTGAAGCCTTTGCAGCCGAAGCCGCGCAAGTGTTGCGCGCCCACGGAGTTGGCGTGCTGCTTTGCCAGGGAGCGGCGCCCACGCCGGCGATTGCCTATGAGATTCTGCGCCGCCATGCCGACGGCGCCGTCAACTTCACTGCCAGCCACAATCCGGCCGAGTACCAGGGCCTGAAATTCTCCGCAGCGGACGGTGGTCCGGCGCTCCCAGAAGTTACCCGCGACATCGAAGCGCGCGCCGCGGCGCTGGATGCGCCCGCGGCCCTGTCCCACGGCGAATCGCGCAACGGTTTCGAACACATTGATGTGCGCGGGCCCTATCTTGCGCGCTTGCGCGAGCTGGTGCGATTTGCCGTCCTGCGCGAGGCCAAACTCAAAATTGTCTGCGATCTGCTCCATGGTTGCGGCGCGGGATACCTGGACCGCGTCTTGTCCGATGAAGGCATCGCCGTGACCGCCACCCGCGCCGGCCGCGACGTACTCTTCGACGGCCACGGGCCAGATCCGTCGGAAGAAAACTTGCTCCCGCTGTCCAAATCGGTGCGCGAGAGCGGCGCGCATGTCGGCCTGGCGACCGACGGCGATGCCGACCGCTTCGGCATTATCGATGCCGATGGGAGTTTTCTTTCCCCCAACCATCTCCTCGCCCTGGTCTACGACTACCTGGTCGAAACGCGCGGCTGGCGGTTGGGAGTGGCGCGCAGCGTGGCTACTTCGCATCTGCTCGACGCCGTCGCGCAGCATCACCGCCTGCCGCTCTACCAGACCCCCGTGGGGTTCAAGTTCATCGGCGAGTACATCAAGCAGGACAAGATCGCCGTGGGAGGCGAGGAGAGCGCGGGGATGACCATCCGCGGCCATGTCCCGGAAAAAGACGGCATCCTGGCCTGCCTGCTGGCCGCGGAGATGGTCGCAGCGCGCCGCGCGCCCCTGCGCAAGCAACTTGCGGATCTTTTCCGCAAGGTCGGAAGAGAGTACTGGCCGGTGCGCGAAAACCTGCATCTCCGTCCGGAGGTCCAGGCGCGGATCGTCGCTGAGCTGCGAAAGGATCGGCGCGATTTCGCCGGCCACCGCGTGGCCAAACTCGACCGCACCGACGGCCTCAAGATGATCCTTGACGACGAATCCTGGGTCCTGCTGCGCCTCTCCGGCACCGAGCCGGTAATGCGTGTCTACGCCGAAGCGGCCACGCCACAAGCATCCCAGCGGCTGACTTCCGCAACCCGCGAGTGGATCGAATCATGAAGCGCGCGAAAAAACCCGCGATGGCGACGGTGAAAAAGCGGTCGCGGAAAGCCAAGAAGAACGGTCACGCCGAGCGGCTCGGCCGCGGGCTGCGCTGGGCGCTCTCGCTTCTTGTGCTGCTGGTGGCCATGCACGGCATCTTCGGCGATCACGGCTATCTGGCCATGCGCCGCGCAAAAGCCGACGTCGAGAGGCTGCGCCGCGAAGTCGAGCAGCTCGATGAGCAGAATCAGCACCTTTCCGGCGAGGTCAAGGCGCTCAAGAGCGATCCGGCGGCCATCGAGCGCGTCGCGCGCGAAGAAATGGGGCTGGCCAAACCGGGCGAACTGATTTTCCGCCTCCCCGACGATCCGAAAAACCCGCCCCCCTCGGAACAGCCCAGGAAATAATCCGTAAGATACTGATTCAGCCGGCCTGCTGGCCGGCGGGGCGTGCGATTCCGCCACGCAAACTAGCTCCCGTTCCCTTCCATCGTGTGCGCGCCAAAGAAAGCAGCAACATCGCCAGAAAAATAATCAGCAACCCGAGTGAAGCGACGCCGGCCCCAACACCCCGCTTGGGGAGGATGGAGAATCGGCCGTAAACGAATTCGATGTGCACCCAGTAAACCAGGAGAGAAGTTTTCCCGAGCTGCATCATCGGGCTGAAACCCCACAGCCCCGCTCCCCAGCGGCACCACACGAAACATAGCGTCAGGAGAACCAGCACCAAGCCGAGACGTATGAGAAAAAAACTCGGGCTGCTGTGCCAGAAGTCATAGACGGCGTAGAAGCGCAACGGCAGCGCGTCCAGGGCCCAGCCCGTCGCGGCCAGGCCCACGCCGACCGCGCCCAGCAATCCGGCGGCAGCCGCCTCGCGCTTTCGCGCCCAGTCTCCCGAAAGAAGCACACCCGCGGCCAGACCCGCAAAAGCAAATGCCGTCCAGGGGAAGATGGGGAACAACCACGGCCGCGGCGCATCAAAGGTGTGCACGCCGTTGATGTACGACTCCAGGAACCACGGCAGGAAGCGTGGCCGGGCCGTGGTCCACAGCGGCGGCGTGAGCAAGGCGATAAGAATAGCCACTCCGGATGCGCCCAACGCTCGCGCCGCCCGGCCTTGCGCCGCCCAGCAAAACACCGCCATCAGCATCATCGATATGCCGATGATGTTCAACACGTCCACGCGCAACAGGTCGGTCCATGGCGCCCAGGGTTGCCCCAGCAGAAACTCCTGCACGCGGAACAGCAGTCCCAGGCCGAAAATTTCCGCCCCGCGGAGGAGTGTCGTCCGGGCAATCTCTCCGCGCGCAGCTCCACTCCGCTGGAGTTTTGCCGTCACCAGCGCGAACGAAACCCCGGCGAGGAACAAAAACAGCGGCGCAGGAAATGTACCGCCAAGCCGCGAAGCGTAAAGCAGTTTGCCGCCCCGCGCGGAATCCCGCAGCCAGGAATCGTAGCAATGTGTCTGGAACATCAGCACGCAGGCCACACCGCGAAGGTAGTCAATGTAGGCGAGACGCTGCTGCGATGCTTGCGCGGTCAAATCGAGTCTCCACCACCTGCATCGACGGTGCGCCCGGCGATTGCCGATCCCCCCGAGTACGCACCGCAAAGATGCGTTAGACTATCGCGCCGTGAAGGGTGTGCGCCAGATGAAAATGCCCGTGGCCCTGGCCATTTGGGCCGGCGTCTGCTTCACTGCCGCTCTGGCCGGCACGTGGAGGCGCTATGGCGGGCCGCCGTTGGCCGTGGCGCTGGTCGTGTTCGCGGCGCTTTTCGGGAGCCAGGTCCTGCTGGCCTCGGAGTCGGTGAATGCCGGTTTCTCCAAAGCGGTGGACGCTCTCGGCGGATTCCTGCCCATCGCGCCCTTCCTGCTCTATCTGGTTTACGCTCTAGGTGCGGGACAGTTCACCTGGCTGCGTGCGGGTTTTGCTCTGCTTTATTCTCTCGCGCCGGCGGTTTTCCTGCAGACGGCGCGCGGGCGGTCGCCGGGCTGCTGGCAGGACTACGCTGCCCTTCTCTGCATCTGGCTCCCGGCCGAGCTGCATTACGTTCAGCGGCTGTTTCCGTATCCCGCAGCAGGACTGTCTCATCCTCTGTGGGCCGCGTTTGCTCTCAACGTGGGCATCCTCGCCTTCCTGATGGTTCGCCGCCTGGACGGTGTGGGATACCGCGTGGCTTGGGGGCCCGGCTGGGGGTTGACCATCGGCGCCTGCTTTGCGCTCTATGCAGCGGTGGCCATTCCGCTCGGACAGGCCATCGGTTTCATCACCTTCGGCCCAAATCCGGAAAGGCTGAAGCTGTTGCCTCTGACCGCGCTGGGCATCCTGCTGTTCAATGCCTGGCCGGAGGAGTTTCTCTTTCGCGGATTGCTACAGAATCTGTTGTCAAGAAGTCTTCGCAGTGACGCGGCTGGTCTGCTGGTAACGGCGGTGATCTTCGGGCTGGCGCACCTCAACAACGGCGTCTTCCCGAACTGGCGGTATGCGACTCTGGCGGGGCTGGCTGGTCTGGCGTACGGCACCGCGTGGCGCAAGACTGGTTCGATCTTCGCTTCAGCGCTGGTTCATTCCCTGGTGAATCTGACCTGGTTCGCGTTCTTCCGCACGCTCTGAATCAGGAAGTAGAGGAAGTAAAGGAGGTAAAGGAAGTAAAGGAATCAGAGCCGAAGACCCATTTTCCTCCGCGGCGGTTCTGCTCCTCTATCTCCTCTACTTCCTCTCCCTCCTTGTCAACGAATTACGCCGGCCAGCGGGCTGGACGCCGCGGCGTAGAGGCGCTTGGCCATCCGCCCCGCCAGGAACGCTTTGCGCCCGGCCTCGACGCCATAACGCATGGCCTCGGCCATCAACACCGCGTCCTGCGCTTCAGCGATGGCTGTGTTCATCAGGACTCCATCGGCGCCCAGTTCCATCGCCAACGCCGCGTCGGAAGCCGTGCCCACGCCCGCGTCCACGATCAGCGGCACTTCGCTGATGCGCTCGCGCAGGATGCGCAGCGCGGTCATGTTCTGGATGCCCAGGCCGGAGCCAATCGGAGCAGCCAGCGGCATCACTGCTGCCGCGCCGGCCTCCACCAACTTCCGCGCCACGATTAAATCGTCGCTGGTATATGGGAGAACGACGAAGCCTTCCTTGACCAGCACGCGCGTGGCCTCCAGCAATTGCTCGGTATCGGGGAACAGCGTCTGCTGGTCGCCGATCACTTCCAGCTTGACCCAATTCGACAGCCCTGCCTCGCGTCCCAGCCGCGCCGTGCGGATGGCTTCGTCCGCCGTGTAGCACGCTGCGGTGTTTGGCAGGATAAAGAATTTTTCGCGGTCAATGTAATCCAGCAGCGATTCCTTGCTGCGGTCGCTCAGGTTGACGCGGCGCACCGCCACGGTGACCATTTCCGCGCCCGAGGCGGCATGCGCCCGGGCCATTTCCTGGAAGCTGCGATACTTCCCGGTGCCAACAATCAACCGCGACCCGAATTCCCGGCCGGCAATGATCAGCGCATCATCCATGGTTCGACTCCTCACCGGCATTCTACCGCTTCTGACAGCCGCCGACCAAATCGGTGAGAGGCCGGAAGAGGAAAAATCCACAGGGGTGGCCTTTGCCCGAGCTCGAAACTGGCTACGTCGCAGCCTCTGGCCACGACCTATTGTGCAGACAATTGCACAGGAGCAGAAATGGTAGTGCACGAAATGAACGGCCACCGGGATTAACTGCTTTAGAATCTGAGTGGTTACGGAATTGCTGCGGAATAGGTAAAGGGGGACTCGTCTGCTCTCATGTCCCTTGAGTTTGGGGGTCTCCAGCGGCGTATTCCTCCCGCAGGCGTTTGCGAGTGGAGATCCTGCGCTCTTTGGAGTCTAGCCATGGCCAACAGTGTCGAATTCGGCCGGGTCCATTTACCCGGAGTTCACTCCGGCGTAATCCCTCCACAGATACTCAAGAGAAAGATATTCAACACAGGGGCTAAATCCATGAAACGAATCGTCTTCGCAGGGGTAGTGTGTTTTCTCTTCGCGACTCTGCCGGCGCAGGCCAACAGTATCTCGGTCATCGGCACTATCCCCACTCCGGACACGCCTTTTGCCCTGGTGTTTAGCCTTTCGGGCGCGGCGACGGTCAACTTCCAGACGTTCGGTTTCGGCGGGGGGACGAACGCGCAGGGCACGGCCATCGCCCCGGGCGGCTTCGATCCCCTGATTGCTCTTTTTTCCGGAACGGGCCCGGGCGCTTCGATCGTCCTGACGGGAGGCAATCCAGCAGCCAGCGCCGCCATCTTCGGCAACAACGCGGGCGCGTGTCCCCCGGCGGGCTTGGTTACCATCGGCACGGGCCTGGGGAGTTCCGTTTGCGGCGATGCCCAAATGTCGCTTGCGCTTGGCCCCGGCATCTACACCCTGCTGCTGACTGACGGCAATTACATCCCCCTCGCCGTGAACCCGGGTCCGCCGGGGGCCTCGACGGTGGGGGATGGCTTTACCGATTTCAGCGGCGGCGTCTTCCAGACATGTAACACCACGTCGAACGGCTCGTTCTGCATAACGCCCACGGGGAACTTCGCACTCGACGTGACCACCCAGGGAAGCGTGACCGTCGTGCCCGAGCCGGCCACGCTGGCGATGTTGGGAAGCGGTCTCGCCGCTCTGGCCGGCATGCTGCGGAGGCGCTCCGGCAGGTCCGCTTCAAAGATGTGATACCGTCAGAGGCTTCGCGGGGGCGAGGCATCGGCCTCAGCTCCTGTTGTTTTTGTGCGTTGTCTCGCACGCCGTAGGGCCAATCGAAGTTTCAAGACAGAAAGGAAAAGGGGGATGAAATGAACGCTCTGAAGAAACTCGCGTTGTGGCTGCTGGCGACGAGCCTCGTGCTTGCCGCGGCGGCGATACTGATCCCTAAGAAAGCTGTGGCCTTACTTGCCACGCAGGTCTTTGTGACGAATCCTGCCGTGCCGGTTACCGGCGACGTGGGCATCAGTGGAACTCCGACGGTGCAGCTCGCTCCAGGAACCATGGTGGGCGTGACTGGCGGAACCTTCAACTTCAGCAACACGCCTTCCACGCCGATCTTCACGCGGGATAAAGACAATCCCGCGCTGACGTCGTTTCAGACCACGCTGTGCAGTGGGGGGAGCAGCAGTGGCAGTAGCCCCTGCTCTATCCCCAGTTCTTTCACGGTCGGTGCGAACGAGCGATTGGTAATCGAATATGTGTCGATATTTTGTCAGGTACAGGGCGGCGCCTCAGTGACTTTTCCACCCTTCATTAATACAACCGCCGGAGGCAACCTCAGCCAATACGCGTTCTCGCCCGGTCAGACGATTCACGCGGCAATCACCTTGGCGAATCAGCAGACGCGAATCTATGCCGATCCAGGAACGCGAGTTGACTTCGGTGCTCTCGGCTTGCCTGGTGCTGGCGCTTTCCTTTGCAACGCTAGGCTGTCGGGAAACTTGGTAACGCAATAACGCTTGCCGTTTCGTGTTGGATGAGTACGGCTCTGAAGCTCTACGTTATCGCCGCGGTGGGCTGGGTCGCGATGGGCTGTTGACGACAGTCCAGGAGGACTTGTACTCTCCGGGGCATTCCTTGCTGCTCGGGGGTATGGCCACGCACCAGCGTTGTTCAGCCCGGCCGGAGCTGCCGCGCGGAGTTTCTCTTCGAACCCTGCGCCAGCCCCCTTCTGCCCGCCCAAGGGATCCCGCCCTCCCGGTCTGTGCAAACTCGACCTCCTGCGTGTTCATTCTTTCTGTTCGGGGGCCAGCCTGCAGGCGTAGCTCGCTGCGCCCTGGCTGCGCTCCGGGGAGTCTGATACGCCCGACTTTCTTTGTCTTCTTGTTTTCGCTCGAATCTAGAAAAGGAGGAAGTCATGAACAGTCTGAAGAAAGTTGTGCTGTGGCTGCTGGCCACGAGCCTGGTGTTTGCGGCCGCGGCGATACTGATCCCTAAGAAAGCTGTGGCCTTACTTGCCACTAACGTCTTTGTGACGAATCCTGCCGTGCCGGTTACCGGCGACGTGGGAATCAGTGGAACTCCCACGGTGCAGCTCGCTCCAGGAACCATGGTGGGCGTGACTGGAGGAACCTTCAACCTCAGCAATACGCCTTCCACGCCGATCTTTACCCGGGATAAGGACAATCCCGCGTTGGCGCCGTTTCAGACCACTCTGTGCTCCGGGCAAAGCAGCAACAACATTGGCTGCGCCTCTAGTGGTTCTCCCAGTTTTTTCACGGTCGGTGCGAACCAGCTATTGGTAATTGAATATGTGTCGGTATCGTGTGCAGCATCTGGCAGCGGCTCGTCCGTGCGTGGATCCAGCCTTTTTACACCGGTCTTTGGCAACACCGCCATTTACAATTTCCCGCTCGGTCAGCCGGGTCCCTTCGGAGAGTTCATTTCGAATCAACAGACGCGAATCTATGCCGGTCCAGGATCGTCAGTTTCCTTAGTTGCTGATGGCCAGATTGCTGGTGGTGGTGTGCAGGGAGTTTTCGCTTGCAACGCTACGCTGTCGGGAAACCTGGTAACGCCATAACGCCTGCCGTTTCGTGTTGGATGAGTAGGGCTCTGAAGCTCTATTCAGGGTTTGGAGGCGGGGCGGGGCTGGACAACGTCGTCGTAGAGCCCGTCGATCACGCCCCGGTAGCGCTCTTCGACCACCCGGCGCCGCAGCTTCAGGGTATAGGTGAGCTGCCCGTCATCGAAGGTGAAGTCCCGGTCGAGCAGAGCGAAGCCGTGCCCTCTTTCGCGCAGCGGTGACCCGTAGGGGCACGGCGAAGCCGTGCCCTCCTTCGTAGTGGAGGACGGGGGGCGGACCAGAGGGCACGGCTTCGCCGTGCCCCTACGACCGCTCAGGGTTTTCGTGATCGAAATGCCACCGGGCCGGATTTTCGAGAATGTAGCGCGCCGCCGCGCTGTATTCCTTTCCATCGCGGAGGACGCGCTCGAAATAGTTTCGCTGCCACACCGGATGCCCCGGCTGTACGCCGGCATGCTTCGCCCGCGCGCTGACCTCCGCCTTGAACGAACGGATGATCGTGGGCAGGGACCCTGCGACCGGTTTCTGAAAGCCTTCTGCGTGCCCCGGGTCCCGGGCAGGCGTCCGGTGAAGCAGGAGAATGCCATGCAAGTGATTGGGCATGACCACGTACGCGTCCAACTCCGCGTGCGCGAAGCGCTGCGGCATTTCCAGCCAGCGCGCCTGCACGATCCGTCCGATGGCGCCGAGGTCGACTGCATCGTCACGCATCCGGCCAAACAGGCACCGCCGTTCGAACGCACAAATGGTGACGAAATAGACCCCGGCTTGACTGTAGTTGAAGCCCGGCAATCGAATGGACCGCCGATGACCGGCCGGCTCGAGGTTATTCATGCGCGGATTCTAAACTGGGCTTGCGACATATGCACGACGACTCCGGCCGTTGTAGGGGCACGGCGAAGCCGTGCCCTCTGCGGGAGGAGCACCAGCACCGGAGAAGAGGGCACGGCTTCGCCGTGCCCCTACGAGATTTGGCCGGCCTGGGCGGGGCGGGGTTGGGCGACATCGGCGTACAGTTGCTCAATCGCGTCCCGGTAGCGCTCTTCGATCACCCGGCGTCTCAGCTTCAACGTGTAGGTGAGCTGGCCGTCATCGAATGTGAAGTCTTTGTCCAGCAGCGCGAATCGCTTGATCTTTTCGTATTGGGCCAGGTCATGCGTCAGGCGGGTCACCTCGTGGTCGATCAGCTCCCGCGTCCAAGGATGAGTCAGCACCTCGTGGGGTGAGGTGAATTTTACCCCCGCCTCCCGGGCGGCGGTTTCGACCGCCGCGAGATTGGGGACGATCAGCGCGCTGACAAATTTTCTCCGGTCGCCGACCACCACCGCGTTGAGGATATAGGGGCAGGATTTCAACAGGTTTTCAATCGGCTGCGGAGCTACGAACTTGCCGCCAGCCGTCTTGATCAGGTCTTTCTTCCGGTCGGTGATGCTCAGGTAGCCGTCCTTGTCGAGCACGCCGATATCGCCGGTGCGGAGCCATCCGTCCGGGCCCAGCGCCTCGCGCGTCGCCTCCGGCTTGTTGTAATAGCCCATCATCACGCACGGGCCGCGCACCTCAATTTCTCCGTCTTCGGCGATGCGCACCTCGACGTTGGGAATCAGCTTCCCGGAAGTACCCATGCGGTTCTGCGCCGGCGTGTTGGTGCAGACGATGGGCGAGGTTTCCGTCAGGCCGTAGCCCTGATAGACGCGGATGTCCACGCCCCAGAAGAATTCAGCCAGCTCTTTCGACAGCGGCCCGCCACCGGCGATGAACGAGCGGATCCGGCCGCCCATCGCTGCGCGGATTTTGGAGTAGATCAGCCGGTCGGCCACGGCCCACTTGAGGCGCAAACCGAGCGACGCCGGGCGGACGCTGGACTTCCACGGCGCGGCCTCTGCGGCAACCAGCATTCCCCAGTCGAAGAGCCATCGCTTCAACCCAGTGAACTTGCGGCCCCGCTGCATCAAGCCGGCGAAAATCTTTTCGAAGAATCGCGGCACCGCGGCGACCAGGTGGGGGCGCACCTCGAGGAGCGCCTGCTGGACGTCCTCCATCCGCTCGACATAGGCCACGGTCATCCCGGTAAAGAAATACATGTAGGCGAGTTGGCGCTCGTAGACGTGAGACAAAGGAAGAAACGAGAGGCCGATGTCAGCGGGGCGGAAATCTGGAGTGACCGCATCGGTGGCGTTCGAGCTGAGGTTGCGGTGCGAGAGCATCACCCCCTTGGGCTCGCCCGTCGTCCCGGAGGTGTAAATCAGTGTGGCCAGTTGCTCGGACCGCACCTGGGCGGCGCGCCCGCGGTATGACTCAACTTCGCTCGCTCCGGCGCCGGCAATCAGCGTCTCATAGTCCAACGCCTCGCCCTCCGCGAGGACGATTGCGCCCGCGGCGTGCGGATCGGCGCGGAGAGCGGTCTTGGCGACGATGATGTGCTGGAGTTCCGAAAGATTGGGGCGCAACAAGGCCACGGCGTGCGCCTGGTCGGCCCCGGCAACGAAGACCGCTTTGGCCCCGGAATCTTTCAGGATGTAACCCATCCGCTCGATCGATTCGCGAAAATAAATGGGCACGACCACCGCGCCGAGCCCGGTCACCGCAAAGTCGGCCACGTGCCATTCCGGGCAGTTCGGCGCGAATACTCCCACTCGATCGCCGGCCTTTACTCCCAGCTCGTGCAGCGCCCGCGAGAATCCGGCGATGCGCCGCAGAAATTCGGCCGAGGATATCTCCTGCCAACCGGAGGGCAGGCGAAACATCTGCGTCCGCGGTGAGGGATAACGGTCCAGGGCGGCAAGCAGGCGTTGCGGGAGCGGCGGATAATCCATGGGTCTGCTTTGGACTCTACTCCCCGCATTCATTCGGCGCAAACGCCCGCCGCCTGCTTGTCAACTTGCGCGCCGCAAAAGATGCGACTGGCCACAGTTGCCTGCTGGCGTGCCAGTCTCGTCTCGCCTTCTGTCCTGCTAAGTCACTGAGGTGCGGAAACGGCGGCGTGCCACTGGCGCGTCCGCAATTCGGACAATGACTCTTTTTCCCAGCACCTTCGCGGCGCGTGTGATGGTCTCAAGAGAAACGGCGGTGTTTCGTGGATCGAGCAGCCGGTCGAGTTGAGAGCGGCTGGTGCGCAATTCTCTGGCCATGGCCTGCTTGGTCTTTTGTTGTTTCTTCATCGCCTGCTCGAGTTGCCATGCCAGGACTCGCTTGGTGGCGGCCGCCTCGACTTCCTCCCGGATTCCGCGCTCTTCCAGATAGCTGTCAAAGCTGGAGCCGCTGTGGTCGTAGCGCTTGCGTTGCTTTTTTCCTTTCATTGCAGTCCCCTTTCGTGTTTTTCCTTGTTTCTCCGCGCCAGCGCCAGATCATCGTCCGGCGTCTTGTGCGTCTTCTTGATGAAGCCGTGCAGCAGGATCATCCGGCCCTTCCGGTCGATGTAGAACAGAACACGCGCAATCCGGTTATGCGAAAGATTAATGCGTACCTCGCAGATGCCCTGCCCCAGCGGCCGGCACACCGGCATACCGACTGGCCAGCCGAATTCGACGGTCTTGATGTCTTCTCCGATGCGCTTGCTGTCGTCGGGGTAGGGCAACCCCTTAATCCACTCCCGAACGGGCTCGCGGCCAGTTTCCGTGCGGAAGAAGATCGCTGGAACTCGCTTGCCCGGTTGATTCGGGTTTGCGGCACCCGCGCCCGGAGCTAAGGCTGATTTCTTTAGCTTCTTCACTCGCGCCCTATTGTACCACATGCGGTACATTCGTCAACATGCTTCTTATCTGGCTGTCAATCAGGCATCTTCAGCTCGTTGATGTGCGGACAAGTTCCGATGCTTCCCCCAGGTTCAGAATGCGCCGGCAACTGCGGTACACTTCTCACCGGGAGCTGTCCGATGAGCCGTCTCGCCACCGAGTCCACCACCGGTTATCAGCCTGTGCGCGCACCGCGCGGCACCGCCCTTTCCTGCAAGGGCTGGCCACAGGAAGCCGCGCTGCGCATGTTGATGAACAATCTCGATCCGGAAGTGGCCGAGAAGCCGGAGGATTTGATCGTCTACGGCGGCACGGGCAAGGCCGCGCGCAACTGGGCCTGCTACCACGCCATCGTCAAAGCGCTGCGCGAACTGGAGAGCGACGAAACTCTGCTGGTGCAGTCCGGCAAACCGGTGGGAATTTTCCGCACGCACAATTACGCGCCGCGCGTGCTCATCGCCAACGCCAACCTGGTGGGCCACTTCAGCAACTGGGAATATTTCGGCGAGCTCGAGCGCGCCGGGCTGATGATGTACGGCCAGATGACCGCGGGGAGTTGGATCTACATCGGCACGCAAGGCATCTTGCAAGGCACGTTCGAGACGTTTGCCGCCGCGGCGCGAAAATATTTCGGCGGCGACCTGTCCGGCAAACTGGTGGCCAGCGGCGGCATGGGCGGAATGGGCGGCGCGCAGCCGCTGGCCGCGACCATGAACGGCGCCGCATTCCTGGGCATTGACGTTGACCCTGAGCGCATCAAACGCCGCGTGAAGCAGGGCTACTGCGACGTCATGGTCAATGACCTCGACGAGGCTTTGCGCATCCTGAAGAATGCGGTGCGCAAACGCGAAGCCGCCTCCGTCGGCCTGGTCGGCAATTGCGCCGACGTGGTCCCGGAGATGGCTCGCCGCGGCGTGGTGCCTGACCTGCTCACCGACCAGACCAGCGCGCACGACCCGGTCGGCGGCTACATCCCGCGCGGCCTCACCGTCGAGCAGGCCGCGGAGCTGCGCGGGCGCGACGCAGGCGAGTACCGCAAGCGCTCGCTCGAATCCATCGCCACGCACGTCGAAGGGATGCTGGCGCTGCAAAAACTGGGCGCGGTGACGTTTGATTACGGCAACAATATCCGAACATTCGCTTTCCAACAGGGCGTCAAGAATGCTTATGATTTTCCGGGCTTTGTGCCCGCGTACATCCGTCCGCAATTTTGCGAAGGGCGAGGACCGTTCCGCTGGGCGGCGCTGTCGGGCGAACCATCAGACATCCACCGCACCGACGAGCTGGTACTGCAACTCTTCCCTCACGACAAATCGCTAGAGCGGTGGATCCGCATGGCGCAGAAGCGGGTGCGCTTCCAAGGCCTGCCGGCGCGCATCTGCTGGCTGGGCTACGGCGAGCGCGATAAATTCGGTCTGGCGTTGAACGACCTGGTGGCTAAAGGAGAACTGAAAGCGCCCATCGTCATCGGCCGCGACCATCTGGACTGCGGCTCGGTGGCCTCGCCGTATCGTGAAACAGAGAAGATGCTCGACGGCTCGGACGCCGTGGCCGATTGGCCCTTGCTCAACGCCCTCTTGAATACCGCCAGCGGCGCCACGTGGGTTTCCATCCACAACGGCGGCGGCGTAGGCATCGGTTATTCGCTGCACGCCGGGCAGGTCACCGTCGCCGACGGCACAAAGGAAATGGCCGCGCGCATCGAGCGCGTGCTGACCAATGATCCCGGCATCGGCGTGGCCCGCCACGCCGATGCCGGTTATAAAGAAGCCATCGACTGCGCCGGTCAGCGCGGGGTGAAAATTCCCATGGCGCCGGAATAGCGGGCGGTTCGCCCGGCGCGGAGATACCATGGCTGTCTTGCAGGCGCTGGCAGGACTATAATTTTTCGGGCAACCGTTCGACCCGGCGGGCATCAGAATTAGCAGCCAGCCCGCCGGACAATTGAGCCCATGTTCAGCACGGGGATGAGTTCGACAAATCACCTGCCCACAAGGAGAGATGTGCTCATGCGAAAAACTTTGGCCGTCTCCATCGTCTTCTGCCTGGTGTATACGCCGCTGCTGGTGTCTGCGTCGCCGCCATTTCCCCAGGATGCCAATGGCGGGTACTTTTCCCCCGAGCAGCTCGACAACCTGGTCGCCCCCATCGCCCTCTATCCTGACCCGCTGCTCTCGCAAGTCCTGCTGGCCGCGACTTTCGTCGACCAGGTGGACGAGGCCGGGCGCTTTGTGCGCGCCAACGGCCCCAACGGGATCGACGAGCAGTACTGGGACGTCAGCGTCAAAGCCGTTGCGCACTATCCCGCGGTCATCTCCATGATGGCCGACAGGCTTGATTGGACCACGTCTCTGGGACAGGCTTACGTCAGCCAGTCCACCGACGTGATGATGTCCATCCAGCGCCTGCGGCACATGGCCCACTCGCAGGGCAACCTGATTTCCACTCCACAGCAGGAGGTGATCGTCCAGGGAGAGTACATCCGCATCGATCCTTACCAGCCGCGCTACATCTACGTCCCAGTTTACGACCCGGCCATTGTTTATTACCGCCGCCCGGCGTTTGGCTTTGCCATTGTCTTCGGTGCCGGCCTGCTGATCGGAGCGTGGCTGAACCACGACTGCGACTGGGGCGGGCGCCGCATTTTCTACCACGGGTGGGAAGGTGGAGGATGGGTGGGGCGGGCGCGCCCGGTAATTGTGGTGAACAACATTTACGTCAACAACCACTACCGCACCGTCGTCGTGAACCGCACCGTGGTCAACCGCACGGTCAACTACAACAATCTGAACCGCTACAACAGCATCCACCGCGAAGTGAATTACAACAATGTCCGTATCAACAACAATCCCAGAGGAGAGAACCGCCCCGGCGGCAACAAGGTCCACAACCGCAATATGAACACCGGCGACCCGCGGCTCGATCGGTCCCGCGGGCGGGAAAATCAAAACCGCCCGGCACCGCCCGAGCGGAAGGTTCCGCAGCAACAACAGCGCCCCCCGCAGCAGCGGCCTGCGCCGCCCCCGCAAGCGCGCACGGATCAACGCCCCGGCCCCCACGCCATGGGAAGAAGCGAAGGCGGCCAAGATACGCGAGCCTCGAGCCAGCGCGGGCAATCCAGCCGGGCGGAGGCCAACCGGCCCCCCAAACCCCCTCCGCAGAAAAGCACCCAGACGCAAAAACCCGATCAGAGGAGGCGTCCATGAATCGCTTCGCAGATCGAGAGACCAGAAAGAAAATGACCTCGCTCTCCATGGGCAGGTTTTCGTGGCTGCTGGCTTCGTTTCTTATTGTGACCGCAACCGCCTTCACCTTTGCCGCCGCAGCCGCTCGCGCGCGGACCAGGACCCTCGAGCAGACTCAGGCCGCTAGAGAGAAGCAGGTGCAGCCGGCCTTCGCCTCGCCCGATGAAGCCATGGAGGCGGTGGTCGCCGCCGCCAAGGCCAAAGACCGCCCTGCGCTGATGAAGCTGTTCGGGCCGTCCTCCGACGAGCTGCTATCCGGCGACGATGTCGAGGACGACAAGGACCTCGAGGACTTTGCCACCGCGGTCCAGGAGTCCGCGAAGCTATCTAAGGATGACGATGCCAGGTATTCGGTTCTCCTGGGCAAAGAAAACTGGCCATTCCCTATTCCCATCGTGAAACAGGAGAGCCGGTGGATCTTCGATACCAAAGCGGGCCTGGAAGAGATCCTCAACCGCCGCATCGGTGAAAACGAATTGTCGGCCATCAACACCTGCCGCGTCTATGCCGTGGCGCAGTGGGAATACTTTACCGAAGGGGACTGGGACCAGGACGGCGTGGCCGAATATGCCAAAAAGTTCATCAGCTCGCCGGGGCAGCATAATGGTCTGTACTGGGAGACCGCCGAGGGCGACAAGCCAAGCCCGCTGGGAAATCTCGTCGCCGAGGCGCGTTCCGAGGGCTATTCGGTCGGGAAGAGGAAAGCGGAAGACTCCGAACACAAGCGCTCGCCCTTCCACGGATACTATTTCAAGATTCTCAAGTTTCAGGGTGCCCATGCACCCGGTGGGAAATACGGCTACATCATCAACGGCAACATGATCGCCGGCTACGCGCTGGTCGCCTATCCCGACAAGTGGGGCAATTCCGGGGTGATGACCTTTATCATCAACCAGCAGGGACGCGTTTACGAAAAAAACCTCGGCCCGGATACCGTGAAGACGGCCGGAGCGATCACCGAATACGATCCGGACCCAAGCTGGAAGCTGGTCGAACCGTAGGAATCTCGCCGGCTTGAACAGTCACGCGGCGGCCGGGCGCAGCGCCCGGCCGCCGGTTCTTCGAACAGTTTTCCACCCGCAGGCGGGAGGACATCATGTACGTCATTCTCGGCGCAACCGGCAATACCGGGAGCCGCATCGCGGAAAATCTGCTGGCCAAAGGACAGAAGGTCCGCGCAGTCGGCCGCAGCGCGGATAAGCTGGCAGGATTGGTTTCGCGCGGCGCGGAGCCGTTCACAGGATCGGTGGACGACGCCGCAGCGATGACGCGCGCCTTCACCGGCGCAAAGGCCGTCTACGCGCTGATTCCCCCCAGCATGAAAGAGAAGGATTTCCGCGGCTACCAGAAGCGCATCACCGAAGCTCTGGGGGCGGCGCTGGAAAAAAGTGGAGTGCAGTTCGCAGTGACGCTGAGCAGCTTCGGCGCCGAGCTGCCCTCCGGGACCGGCCCTATCGCCGGGCTGCATGAGCTCGAGGAGCGTCTCAACCAGATCAGCGCCCTCAACGCCCTGCACCTGCGCGCGGCCTTCTTCATGGAAAACCACCTGCAAGTGATCGGGCTGATCAAAAGCATGGGCATCTTCGGCGGCACGATCCAGGCCGACACGCGCATTCCCATGGTGGCCACGCGCGATATCGGCGACGTGGCCGCAGACGCGCTGCTGGCGCTGAGTTTTTCCGGCAAGTCTACGCGCGACATTTTGGGACAGAGGGACATCTCACACCAGGAAGTCGCACCGATCCTCGGTGCCGCCATCGGCAAGCCAAATTTGCGCTACTCCCAGGTGCCCAACTGGCAGGCCAAGATGGCCATGGCAGGAATGGGCCTCCCGGGAGGGTTGGTGGACCTGATTCTGGAGATGAACGACGCCATCAGCTCGGGAAAGATCAAGCCCACCGAGGCGCGCTCCGCGCAAAATACTACGCCGACGAGTATCGAGCAGTTCGCCACGGAAGTTTTCGCGCCAGCATTCCAAGGCAAAGCCGCCAGCGCGTAAACTGGCACCCCGTGGTGCCCCGATCCTCGGGGCGTTTTCTCAGTATGCGAACGGGGACAAGGCCGGCGGGACGCCGGCGCTACGGTTGGTTTGAAGCCAGCGGGTTCGAAGCATAGCCTGGGCCGCGCAGGACTTTTCCTGGGAGAGCGTTGGTCATCTTTCCTCCCGCGATCACCGGCACGCCGTTCACCAGGACATACTCCATCCCCTCTGACAGCTGATTGGGCTCCGCGAAAGTTGCCCGGTCGGTGATTTTTTGCGGGTCGAAGATCACCATGTCCGCCCACATCCCCGCCTTGAGCACGCCACGGTCGGCCAGGCGCATACGCTGCGCGGGCAGCGCGCTGAATTTGCGGATGGCCTCTGGGAGGCTCAGCAGTTTCTCTTCGCGCACATACTTGCGCAAAATTCGGGGAAACGTGCCGTAGGCGCGCGGGTGAGGATGCTCTTTGCCGAGCAGCCCATCCGGCGCGGTACCCTGCGAATCGTTGCAGATGGAAACCCAGGGCTGCTTGAGCGCCAAGGAAATGTCGCGCTCGTCCATGCCAAAGACGGCGACGTAGGTAGCGGCGTTGTCTTCAATCAGCAGGTCAAAGATGGTGTCAATGGGATCCTTGCCCCACATTTTGGCGACTTCCGCGATGGTCTTTCCCTGCAGGGGAAGCAGCTTGGGATTGAATACCACGCTGACCAGGATGGCGTCCGGGCCTGTAATCTCCTGCCATTCGTTGTCCCACTCCTCGGAAGGCGTCTCCATTTCCTTGCGGAGGCGCGCGCGTATGGCGGGGTCTTTCAACCGCTCGACCAGTTTGGCGTCGCCGCCGTCATGCGCCCACGCCGGGATGAACGCGGAGAAGGAATTGAACCACGCGGGATACGCGTAGGTGTCGGCGCCCAGGTCCACCCCCTCCGCGCGGGCCTTCTCAATTTTCGCCACCACCTCGGGCATGCGACCCCAGCTCGCCTTGCCGGCAACTTTGAGGTGCCAGATCTCGACGGGGATGTTCGCTTCCTTGCCGATGCGGATGGCTTCATCGAGCGCGGTGAGGATGCCGCTGCTTTCATTGCGCATGTGCGTGGCGTAGATGCCGCCCCACCTCGAAGCTTCGGTGGCCAGGGCGATCAGCTCGTCGGTCTTGGCGTAAGGCGCCGGAGCGTATTCCAGAGAAGTGGAGAGGCCAACGGCGCCGTCCCTCATGGCTTCGCCGACCAGTGCCTTCATCCTCTCGAGCTCGGCCGCGGTGGGCGCGCGGTTGTCGTCGCCAATCACCAGCTCGCGCACCTGGGTCGCGCCGACATAGCTGGCCAGATTGATTCCCATGCCCTGCTTTTCGAGCCGCGCGAAATATTCGTGAAAGGAATTCCAATCAGCCTTGATTTGCAGGTGCTCGTAAGTCCTGCTGCCGCCTTTGCGCAATACATCATTGAGCGGGGCCGCTGAGCCGCCCTCGCCGGTGATCTCCGTGGTGATGCCCTGATAGATTTTCGACGGCAGGTGCGGATTCACCAGGATAGTCAGATCGGACTGGCCGAGCATGTCGATAAATCCCGGGGCAACCACTTTCCCGGCAGCATCAATGGTCTGCTTCGCAAAGCATTGCGGAGTGCACAACTTGCCGATCGCGGCGATGCGTCCATTGCGGATGCCGATGTCACCGCGGTACCACGGCGAACCGGTGCCGTCCACAATCCTTCCATTGCGTATGATCAAATCGTAGGTTGCGGGGGCGATGTCTGGAGCCGGCGCCGCGGTCTTCTTTTCCGGCCCGGCCCAGCCGGGCGTGGCGGCGACGAGCAATGTCACCGCGATGCAAATCTTTTTCAGATCCATAGACCCTCCCCGGCACAGAGCATACCTTTCCCTCCTATCCCTGTCAGTGGCATTTCCGTAGCGGCGGCTGTTTCCGCGCCCTGCGCGGCGCGACTCCAGAGTAAAATGCCTCACTCGGAGATGAGCGAAACGATCCTACTCACTGGCTGCGGGCAGGTGGTTACTTTGGCTGGCCCCGCGCCGCGCCGCGGCCGGGCACTGAACGACGCCGGCGTCATCAAAGACGGCGCAGTCCTGATCCGCGACGGCAAGATCGTCACTGTCGGGAAGCGCGCGACCGTCGAGAAGCGCACCCAGGCGCGTGGCGCTAGGAAACTCGACCTCGGCGGCCGGGTGGTGGTCCCCGGGTTGGTGGACTCGCACACCCATCTGATCTTTGCCGCCAGCCGAGCGGACGAATACGAGAAGCGCATCGCCGGAGCCAGCTACGAACAAATTGCCAAATCGGGGGGGGGCATTCTTTCCAGCGTGCGCAAGCTGCGCGCGGCTTCCACAGATGACCTGAAGCGTGCTGCCAAGGTGCACCTCGCGCAATTTGCCGCGCACGGCACCACTACGCTCGAAGCCAAGAGCGGCTACGGCCTCGATTTTGAGAGCGAGCTGAAGATTCTTCATCTACTCCGCGATCTGAATCGCGAGCAGCCCATAGAAATTGTCCCGACATTTCTGGGCGCCCATGTTGTCCCTCCCGAATACCGCCACCCGGGCGGCGCCGACGAGTACGTGAATTTTCTGGTGCGGCTGCTGCTTCCCGCAGTCGCCCTCGAAAACCTGGCGGAATACTGCGACGTATTCGTCGAGCGCGGCGCATTTACGGTGCCCCAGGCCCGGCGGCTCTTTGCTGCGGCCCGGGCCTTGGGCTTGATGCCCCGCCTGCACGCCGAGCAGCTCGCGCGCACCGGCGGCGCCCGCCTGGCCATCGAAGTGGAAGCCGCCAGCGTCGACCATCTGGAGCACGTCAACGCCGCCGATATCCGCGCGCTGGGTAAGTCCGATGTGGCCTGCACGCTGCTGCCGGGCTGCGATTTCCATCTGGGGTTGCAGCGCTACGCTCCGGCTCGCGCGCTGATCTCCGCCGGCGCGATTGTCGCCCTGGCCACCGACTTCAACCCCGGCACCAGCCCCACGCTCAGCCTGCCGATGGCCATGTCGTTGGCCTGCACGCAGATGCGCATGACCCCGGCGGAGGCGCTGGCGGCGTGCACCATCAACGCGGCATATGCGCTGGGCCGGCAAGCGCGCCTCGGCTCCATCGAGCCCGGAAAAGATGCCGACCTCGCCGTCTTCGACCTATCCGACTACCGCGAAATCCCGTATTATTTTGGAGTCAACCACTGTTCCATGACGCTGAAGCGCGGCAAAGTGATCTACCGCCGCGGCTCCTGAGGCCGATGAAACGACTGATCGAATGCGTGCCGAATTTTTCCGAAGGGCGCGACGCCGCCAAAGTGGACGCGCTGGTTGCCGCCATGTGTGAAGTCCACGGTGTGGCGCTGCTCGACCGCGAAATGGACGCGGACCACAACCGCTGCGTCATCACGCTGGCGGGCGAGCCCGACGCGGTGGCCGAGGCGGCGCTGCGCGGCGTGGGCCGCGCGCTCGAGCTGATTGACCTGACCCGGCATTCCGGCGCGCACCCGCGCCTCGGCGCTTGTGACGTGGTGCCATTCATCCCCGTGGATGGCGTGACGCTGGAAGACTGCGTGGCCCTGGCGCGCAAGGTCGGCCGCGAGATTTGGGAGCGTTACCGCGTCCCGGTCTACTATTACGAAGCCGCAGCGTTGCGTCCTGGTCGTACCAACCTCGAAAACATTCGCAAGGGCCAGTTCGAAGGACTCGCGCAAGACGTGCTGACGAATCCCGATAGCGCACCGGACGTCGGCGAGCCGCGCCTGCATCCCACCGCGGGCGCGACGGTGGTAGGCGCGCGGAAGTTCCTGATTGCCTACAACATCAACTTGAACACGCCGGACGTGGAAATCGCGAAAAAGATCGCCAAGGCTATCCGTTTTTCCACCGGCGGACTGCGCTACGCCAAGGCCATGGGCGTGGAC
>JBGPJC010000003.1:0-64761 GCA_041485165.1 Terriglobia bacterium
CCGCCCATTCCCGGCAGCTTCATGTCCGTCACCACCAGGTCCACTTTTTCCGCGCGCAGCAGGCGCAAGCCGGCTTCGGCATCGGGAGCGGAGAGCGTGGAAAAGCCCTCCTCGGCCAGGCTCAGTTCGAGCAGCCGGAGCATTTTCGGCTCGTCTTCCACCAGCAGGATGGTCGGCATCGAGTTCTTACCGTTGGTCTCGCGCTTTTCTCTCTTCACGATAGATAAGAGGCGCGCGCGGCGCTACGGGTTTCCTTCCGCCGGGAAAAATACACGGAAACAGGCGCCGTGGCCAGGCTCGCAAGTCACGCGGATCGAGCCGCGGTGATCGTCCACAATTTTCGAAACAATCGAAAGACCCAGACCAACTCCGGCGGCTTTGGTGGTCACAAACGGATTGAATATCTGCTCGCGTAGCTCGGCCGCGATGCCCGGGCCGGAGTCGCGTATCTCGATGGAGATGCCCGGTCGGCCGTCGTCGCGCGCCGGGGCCAGGGTCACGCGCAGCGTGCCGCCTTTGGCGGCCATAGACTCATAGGCGTTCTGCGCCAGGTTGATGAACACTTGTTCGCACAAGCCGGCGTCGAGCTTTACGGCAGGCAGCGCGGGGGCGAAATCGCGCTCGACGGTTACTTTGGTTTCAGGCTGGCTGTCGCGTACCGCCTTAAGCGCGCGCTCGAGTATCTCCGGGACTTTTTCTTCGCGCAGCTCGAGCCGCGAAGGTCGCGCAAAGTCCAGAAAGCGGCTGACCAGCGCGTTTACCCGGTTGACTTCGGTAGAAATGTATCCGGCCAGCTCGCTGGCCAGGGGATCTGAGGTTTTCACCTTTTGCGCCAGCATCTCCGCTGAGCCTTTGATCACCCCCAGCGGGTTGCGGATTTCGTGCGCCAGTCCCGCGGAGAGCTGGCCCAACGCCGCCAGCCGCTCGGAGCGGCGGGCCTCCGCCTCGGCGTGCTCGAGGCGGCGGTTGGTCTCCGCCAGGGTTTCCGCCAGCCGCTGCTGCGCCAGCGTCTGCCTGCGGCTCTCGACTACGAAACGGTTCACCAGGATCGCGGCGATATAGAAAAAAAGAATACGGATGGCCAGCTCAGTGGCTCCGCTGGGCGTGAGTTGATATTCCTCCATCGCCGGGAGCAGAAATGAGCAGTACGCCAGGGAGGCCAGCGTGGTCCAGAGCAGCGTGCCCCAGGGGCCGAAGTAAGTGGCCGCAGTGACCACGGGAAGGTAGTAAATCGGGTAGTAGCTGCTATTGATGCCGAGTTGCCCGGTGTGATCAATCAGCAGCGTGGCCAGCAGGATCTTGATCCCCACACTGTAGGCGCGGCCGTGGACCGGCATCCAGGCAATGATGCGGCCTTCGAAGATCTGGGAGACCCCGATAGCCACCAGGATCATCTGCTTGTGCGGCTCGCGGACCGGCTCAAGGGCTGCCAGACCCCCGAGAAACACGAGCCATACCAGATCCATCCATTCAAAACGCGCGCGCGTTTGCTGTTCCATCACGGTGGTATCTGCAAGCCCAATCTAGCACGGCCGCCGCCGTCCAGGTCATCTCCTCGTATTTCGGCATCCTGTGTTTGATAGAATGCCTGACATCATGAAAATAAATCCTAACTCACCGCAAGCCCGGACCGGCCGCTGGTGCGTCATCCTGTTTGCCGTCGCGCTCACGCCGCTGTGCGCGCCCAGGCCGGCGAGCGCCTGGGGTTGCAAAGGCCACCAGACCGTCGCCCTGATCGCCCAGATGCACCTCTCAGGTCACGCCCGGAAAGCGGTGCGGAAAATTCTGCAAGACAGCCCCATCGATCCAAAACTGAAGCGCTACTGCGACCCCAAGCATCTCGATCCGATGGCCGACGGCTCCACCTGGCCCGACGACATACGCAAGGAGCGGCCGGAGGCCACACCCTGGCACTACATTGACATCCCACGCGGCGCAACACTGGAGAGCGCGAAGTCCGCATGCCCGGCCGGGGAAGGATGCCTCGCGCGGGCCATCCGCGAACAGATCGCGCTTCTACGCAGCGCTGATTCTTCGCCACAGAAGCGCGCCGAGGCGCTGCGCTTCCTGATTCACTTCGTCGGAGACATGCACCAGCCGCTGCACGACACCACCAACAACGACCAGGGGGGAAATTGTGTTCCGGTGGCCTGGTTCGGAAAAACTCCTGCGATTACCGATCCCCTCAAAGAGAGCTATCGCCCCAACCTGCACGGCGTCTGGGACACCGACATTGTCGAGCGCGTGTCTACAGGTCAGAACTCCGCGCAACTCGCGCGCAGCCTGGACGCGGCATTCCATTCGAAAATGAAATCCTGGAAGAAAGCGGGAACGGATGTGGATGCCTGGGCTTGGGAAGGCTACCAACTGGCTGAGCATGTGGTTTACGGCAAGTTACCCCATGCGATTCCCATCGAAGTGCTTCAGCCTGTCCAACAGTGCAGCGATGCGGATCACATATCAGCGCGCATGCTGAAGCTTAATGAGCAGCTTGATGAACCCTACTTCGAAGCTGCCTCGCCGGTGGTCCGCGAACAACTGGCCAAAGCTGGGGTACGCCTGGCTATGCTGCTGAACGAAATCTGGCGGTAGCGCCGCGGCGTAACCCCGTCACTCTGAGGACCCGAAGGGCCAGAAGAACCTCTCCCGTGGTTCAGATCTTGCAGTGGCTGAGGCCGCGCTTCTCCAGGTACTGCTGGTGGTAATCCTCGGCGCGGTAAAACGTCGTGGCGGGAGTAATCTCGGTGACCACGGGACGCCAGAACTTCCCGCTTTTCTGTAGCGCATCCATTGAAGCCCGGGCGGCAACCTCCTGTTCGGGTGTGTGGAAGAAGATCGCCGAGCGGTACTGCGAGCCCACGTCCGGGCCCTGCCGGTTCATGGTGGTGGGGTCGTGGTTTTCCCAGAAGACTTGCAGAAGTTGTTCGTAGGAGCAGCGCGCCGGGTCGTAATCCACTTCCACCACCTCGGCGTGCCCGGTGTCGCCCGTGCAGACATCCTTATAGGTGGGATCGTTGAAATTCCCACCCTCATAGCCAACTGCGGCGCCGGTGACGCCGGTCACTTGCCGGAACGCCGCCTCTACTCCCCAGAAGCACCCTGCTCCAAACGTGGCCTTGGCCATCCTCGTGCGCTCCTCCGATGCGTTTGATGCGCCGACTCCGAAACCCGATTCTCTCATATCTCGCCGCCCCATCCGGGTGTGGAGATGGCTCGACTGGCGGGAATTCGTCCGAACCAGCGCGCCGGGCTGGAATCCCGCGTCCCACCTTGCTAATCTGCTTCTTCTTCAGCAATGGCCGTCAGGCAGAACGATCCAGGGATCACATTGTCACCAGAGCAGCCCAAATCGGAATCGGTGAACCCCTGGGCCCCGCTGCGCCAGCCGCTGTTCCGTGCTTTGTGGACGGGGTCGGTAGTCTCCAACATCGGGACGTGGATGCAGAATGTTGGCGTCGCCTGGCTGATGACGTCGCTTGCGCCAACGCCGCTGATGGTGGCCCTGGTCCAGACCGCGGCAACTCTTCCCGTGTTTTTCGTCGCCTTGCCGGCCGGCGCGCTGGCCGACGTGGTAGATCGCCGGCGCCTGCTGCTGGTGACTCAAGGCTGGATGATGGCTGCCGCCGGAATCCTGGGCGTGCTGACGCTTGCCGGCCTCACCACGCCGCAGACTTTGCTCTGGCTCACCTTCATGTTGGGACTCGGCGACGCCATGAACAATCCCGCCTGGGGCGCCATCGTCCCGGAGATCGTCCCGCGCTCCGACCTCTCCTCTGCACTTAGCCTCAATTCCGTAGGCTATAACCTCGCGCGCGCGGTGGGCCCGGCGCTGGGAGGACTCGTGGTGGCCGCGGCGGGCGCGGGGTCGGCGTTCTTGTTCAACGCGGCTTCCTTTCTCGCGGTGATGTTCGTGCTCTTCCGTTGGCGGCGCGCTCCCATGCAGACCACGCTCCCGGCGGAGCAGATCCTCGGCGCGGTGCGCTCGGGCCTGCGCTACGTGCGCAATGCCCCGCCGGTGAAGGCGGTCCTGGTGCGCTCGTTTGTATTCATTTTCTCGGCCAGCGCTCTCTGGGCGCTGTTGCCGCTGGTGGCGCTCCAGCAGTTGGGACAAGGCTCCATCGGCTACGGCGGGCTGCTTACTTGCCTGGGGCTGGGCGCGGTGCTCGGCGCTGCATTCCTGCCCGGGTTGCGTGCCAAGCTGGCCGTGGATGTGTTCACCGCCGCGGCGACGGTGGTCTTCGGGCTGGCGATGTTTGCGCTCCCCTCTCTTCCTTACAAGCCGCTGCTTTACGCCGCTATGATGCTTGCCGGCGGCGCCTGGCTGACCGTTCTGGTCAGCATGAATGTGGCGGTGCAGAACTCGACGCCGGTCTGGGTTCGGGCGCGGGCGCTGGCCGTTTACATTCTTGTTTTCCAGGGCGGATTCGCCATCGGCAGCCTTTTCTGGGGGTGGGTGGCTAAATTCTCAGGAGTTCCCACTGCGCTGGAGGCCGCTGGGATCGTCCTCTGTGCGGGCATCATCATCACCAATCGTTATCCGCTTTCTTCCGCCGAGGGTCTGGACCTGCGGCCGGCGGCGAGAATGGCGGAGCTGGAAGCGCTGGACCACCCCGCGCCCGAACAAGGGCCGGTCATGGTGACCATCGAATACCGTGTGGATCCTGAAAGCGGGGTGGAGTTCGCCGAAGCGATGCGCGCAGTCCGGCGCATCCGCGTGCGCGACGGCGCCATCCAGTGGGGATTGTTCCACGATTTGGCCGACTCCGGGCGTTTCCTGGAGACGTTTGTGGTGGAATCCTGGGCCGAGCACCTGCGCCAGCACGACCGGGTGACCGCGGATGACCGCGCCATTCTGATCAGCGCCCAATCCTTCCACGTCGGCGAGGCCCCTCCGCGGATCTCCCATTTGATTTACAGCTATCCGCGAGGCGGCGAGCTGTAAACGGGGGCCGCGGAAAGAGAATCACGCGTACTGGATGCGGCACCCGGTGCGTTCCGCCAGAGCATAGAAACAGTTCGGGTGGTAGCTCACGTCCCCGTGCGTGGGACTGGGGATGCACTTGGTTTCCGGCGGAATGACCACGCCGCACCGCGGGCAGAATTGGTTGGTGCATTTTTGCTTGATCACATGGAAGGTCAGTACGTTTTTCACCGGCATTGGCATCTCCCTCAGAGAGCGTGCTGGACCCCTCCTAGTATAGGGAAGGGGAGGGCGCTGGCAAGAGCGAAACGCGGAGAAAGATTGCGAAAGTTTCTACTCCGTGAATTCGCTCCGCCGGACCCCGGCTAGCCGGGCAAGCCCAGCCGCTTTAGATACTCTTTGAAGCGCGGGTCGGAACGGATGGGATCCAGCTTAGGGTCAACCTTCAATCGGGCCACGCCGATGTCGTGCTGTTGAAAGGCCTTTTCCAGCCACAGGAATGCCTTGTCTTTCTCTCCCAGCGCGCAATAGGTCACCACCAGATGGTAGGGATTCACGTAGGAGTGCGCTACCTGCTCGTTGAGGTGGTTGACGATCCAGCGGCGCACCTCCTGGATTCCTCCGCTGGCGTATGCGCGGCGGAAAGCCAGGGCACGCTCGCCCGGCGTGTCGCCGATGATCATGGTTTTTTCATATTCTTTCACTGCTTCATCGTACATGCCCTTCTGGTTGTAAACCCACCAGAGGTAGACGTGAGCGGGGAAGAAGTGTGGATCCATCTCCAGCGTCTTGCGCAGGACGGGGATGGCCTCGTCATAGCGGCGGGCGTCGTAGAGAACGTAGCCGACCACGGCATTAATGATCAGCGAGAGCGGGTCGAGTTCCAGCGCACGCTGGATCTCCGCCAGCGCTTCCTCGTGCCGGCCCTGCGCGGAGAGATATTCCGCCCGCCACTGGTGCGTGGTGGCCAGCCCGGGATTAATCTCCAGAGCCCGCTCGAACTCCGCATCCGCCGTCTTCAAATCGCGGTCGTATTCCCAGGCGATCTCTGCCTGTAGGGCATGCGGGCTGGCCAGTTCCTTGTCGATCTCCAGAGCTTTCTTGGCTGCTTCCCGGGCCTTGGGATAGGCCTCGCTGGCCGGAATGACCAGCCAGGCGCCCAGGACCGCATAGGACTCACCCAACCCGGCGTAGGCCGGCGCGTAGTTGGGATCCTTCTCGATGGCGGAGCGGAATTCTTCCAGGCTCTTTCTCAGATCCTTCTCAGTGCGCTTGCCCCAATAATAACGGCCCTTCAAATAGTTTTCATACGCCGCTGGGTTCACCGCGGGCGCCACGCTCACGCTAGCTGGGCGGGCGGGGAGAAGCTGCAAAGGCAGGGAGCGGACCACGCTGGCGGCAACGTCGCGCTGGATGGCGATTACATCAGAAGCATCGCGATCATAGCTCTCCGCCCACAATGGGCTCTGGTCGCGGGTGCGGATGAGCCGCACGGAGATGCGCAGCCGGCCATTGGCCCGGCGAACGCTGCCCTCCAGCACGAAATCCACATTCAATTCGCGGCCGATCTGCTGGACAATTTTGTTGGTGTTCTTGTACTGCATGGTCGTGGTTCGTGCGATCACGCCGAGTTCCTGAGGATGCGACTGGGCCAATTCGGTGATCAGCTCGTCGGTCATGCCATCTGAAAAATAATCCTCGCCTGGATCGGCATCGAGCTGGCCAAAGGGCAGAACCACCAGGTGCAACCGGTCGGGAGCGGGCTTCACCGCGTTGGAGAACACCGGGCGGAAGAAATATACCGCGGTGCTCAGCAGAACCAGGGCCATCAGCGCGAAGACTGCGGTGGGCATCCGGAATCCACGCAGCGCCACTCCCGTTGCCGGCGCGGGCGACGTTTCCGCCGCCAACGGACGTTGCGGGAAAGTCTCCTGGAGAGCAAGCTCGGGTCCTACCGGTTTGACCGGAGCGATAAAGCAATAGCCGCGGCGGGGAACTGTCTTGATGAAAAGAGGATTGTCCGCGGAATCGCCGAGCGTGCGACGAAGCTTGTTCAAAGCGGTGTTCAGGTTGGCGTCAAAATCAACAAAAGTGTCCGCCGGCCACACTCGCTGGCGCAACTGTTCCCGCGTGACCAGCTCGCCGGCCTGCTCCAGCAGAAGCGCCAGGACCTGAAACGGCTTCTCCTGTAACTTGATGTTTTCGCCGTTTCGCCTCAGCTCGCCGCGGCGCAAATCGGCTTCGAATGATCCGAAGCGCACGCGCTCGATAGAATTGGTTTGTTCCATGCCCCCGGGCCCCAGCTACTTTCCCAAGCAGCTCTTCGGACCGCAGATCGAAGGCGATTTCGCGCCGATTCTTGCGCCCTGCGTGCTGCGCTTAGACGCAAGAAATCGTGCGCTCCGCATCTCGACGAGCGTCCCCTCTGTCAACTTAGACGATACTTAGTTCATTTTTGTTTCTTGTGGTTGCGAATAAAATTCATTTTTGTTTCAGCAGTTCATGGGCCGTGAGAGTCAGGGATTGCTTCCGGTTGAACCCACAGCCCTTTGCCGATTGGAGGAATCAGAATCACTTCCACGCAGCATTCAGACTGCCTACCAAAATGCGTAGGAAACTACGAAAATCCGCCTCCTTCACACACCCCGCTGTCTTCCTTTCGTAATCTTCGAACCACTATCCCTCATGAACTGCGCGTCCTGTTGATTCATTGAGACTCGGATGCGCAAACAAGACAAGCAGTTGCCGGTTCAGGTTTGACTCAGAACGAATTGAGCACCAGATCAGAGCAATTGCCGACAGGACTGCATATCTTCCCGCTGGACCCGTGGAATCTAGGTCTTGGGTCTCGAGGCGCATGTCCCAGGCAGGACGGGTTGGTTTTGTTTCAAGGGACCACGAAATCCGGAATGCATTAGGTCCAAAGAGCGAAACAGTTCCGATCAATGGCCCGGTTGCAAAGCGACTTCATAAATCGTTAAAGGAGCCATCATGAATCAAAAGCAAAAGGAAGTGATGTCCCGCATCCGGACAGTGTCCGAAATCGGGCGGGCCATGCTGCTCCTCTCTGCCGCGTTGCTTCTGGTCGTGGCAGGAACAGGGACAGCTCTGGCTCAGAGCCAATACGGCACGGTCAGCGGACGGGTACTGGATTCTACCGGCGCGACCGTTCCGGATGCCAAGCTCGTCTTGGCCAATCTGGCGACCAATGCAAAACAGGAGGGCAAGTCCGGGGCAGACGGCTTGTACCTGTTTGCAAACGTAATCGCCGGCGAGTACACGGTTACCGCTGAGAAAGCCGGATTCAAGAAAACCTCGGTGCGGATCATTGTGGATGTGGCGCAGCGGCTCACCGCGGACATTTCCCTGGAAGTGGGGCAGGTGACCGAGACGGTCACCGTCAGCGCCGTCTCCGTGGAAGTCAACACCGTTTCCGGTGATCTCTCCAGAGTAATCACACCGCGGGAAATGGAGAGTCTTCCCCTGCTCACCTTGAATCCTTACAACCTGATCGCACTCACGGCGGGCGCGGCGCAGACCAGCGCGGTGCTCGGTGATGCCCGCGGGGCAACTGGCGGCATCTCCGGAGAGGGCGGCGGTTTTGCCATCAACGGCGCGCGTACTTCCGCGGTCGCCTACCTCATGGACGGCGGAGAGAATACCGACACCTTCACGGCCAGCCCGGCGCAGACCGTGCCAGTGGACGCCGTCGAGGAATTCCGTGTGCAGACCAACAACATGACCTCGGAATTCGGCCGCAACGCCGCGGTCACCAACCTGATCACCAAGTCCGGCACGAACGCATTCCACGGCAGCGCTTACGAGTATTATCGCGGCGCCGCGCTTTCCACCAACCCGTTCGACAACAACGCCAGGGGCCTGCCCAAGCCGAACTTTGTCCGCAACCAGTTCGGCGCTTCCAGCGGCGGACCGATCTTCAAGGACAAGACGTTCTTCTTCGGCTCGTTCGAAGCAATTCGCGTGCGCAGCTCGGCGACCAGCACGTTTATCGTTCCCAACGCGAACTTTTTGGCCGACGCGGCTCCCAGTGCCGTGTCTTTCCTCAACGCCTTCGGCGGCGCGCCCACGAGCGATCCGAACAATTGCTTGACCGCTCAGACCATCGTGGAGACCGTCGAGGGCAATGGCGCCGGCACATACGCAGCCAATCCCTTGATCAATCCCAATACCAACGCGGTCATCCCGGCCGGCACCAGCCTGCTCTGCCGCGCCTCGGTGCTCGGCCCGGTGGATGCCGGCGGAGGCTTGGCGCAGAATACCTGGCTGGCCACCGGCCGCATTGACCACCGCTTCACGCAGAACACCGCGTTGTTTGGGCGTTATGCTTTCGCCCGCAGCGACAACCCCCCGGGCGCCAACAGCCTCAGCCCCTATCAGGGTTTCAACACGGGCATCGCCACCCGCAGCCAGAATGGCAATCTCACCCTCTCGCATACCTTTAGTCCCAAGGTCTTCAGCGAGACTCGCGCCAGTTACAACCGTTTCTCTCAGGACCAGCCGCTAGCGTCGGCTCCAATCACGGCGCCGTGCTTGACCTACTTGAACACATTGAATACGCCATCGGGAGAGCCCATCGTTTTTCCCGGTTATCTCCCCACGGTCTGCGCCTTCGCCAGCCTGCCTTCCGGTGGTCCGCAGAACGTGTACCAGGCATATCAGGGTTTCACTTGGGCGCACGGCCGGCATACTTTCAAGTTCGGCGGCGGCTACACCCACATCCGCGACAACCACACTTTCGGCGCTCTCTCCAGCGCTTTCGAGCGGACCAATAGTTTTCAGGGACTGCTTAACGGCACCGTCGACCGCATCCAGGTGGCCATCAATCCCCGGGGGCACGTGCCCGGAGATGTTTACAGCACCGCCACCGACGGACCCTTCATCTCTCCCAGCTTCACGCGTCACTACCACTACAACGAAACGGCGTTCTACGGAGAGGATTCGGTCAAGCTCACCCGTCGTCTTACCGTCACCGCCGGCTTGCGCTGGGAATACTTTGGCGTGCTGCACAGCCCGGACGGCGAGCGTGGTCTGGACGCAAACCTTTTCCTGAACTCCCTCGGCAGCGTGGCGCCGCTGGTGGCAGGGAAGGACATCTTCCAGCAAGTGCGCGACGCGCGTTTCTCCCGCACCACCCAACTCTACCGGCCGGACTACAATAACTTTGGCCCCCGGCTTGGCTTCGCTTACGACGTGTTCGGCAACGGACGCACCGTGGTTCGCGGCGGATACGGTCTCTTCTACGACCGCAACTTCGGCAATGCCCTGTTCAACGTGATCCAGAACCCGCCGAACTATTCGGTGATTACCCTGTCGGGTGCCGCGCTGACCACCATCAACCCCAACCAGTTTACCCAGTTGGGCAACGTCGGCGGTGCCGCACTCACCATCACCAGCTCGGCGCGCATGCTCGACAACAACTTGAGGACGGCCTACAGTGAACAGTGGAACCTCACCGTCGAACATGACCTGTTCGGCAAGGGCCTGGTCGCCTCGGTGTCCTACGTTGGCACCAACGGCTTCAGGCTCTACTCGCTGAACAACCTCAATCCCATCGGTGGTTGCGTCCGTGACCCTTCCATCAACGCCGTCTGCAACCCCGCTTCGGCTGCAGGCAGCTTCAGGGCCTCTCGCCTCAACCAGTCCGGGCTGACTGGTATGAACCGCCGCGGCAACGAAGGCTTCTCGCGCTACAACGGGTTGTCTTTCGAACTCCGCTCCCGCCAGATCGGCAACACCGGCCTGCTGCTTTCCGGCAACTACACCTGGGCGCACTCCCTGGATAACGAGAGTTCCTTCTTTGGCGACAGTGCCTTTGAAGGGGCTTTCGGCTTCGGGTTCCGCGATCCCTACAACCCCGCATTGGACAAATCCAGCTCGGCAAACGACATCCGTCATCGCGTGGCCATCTCCGGCACGTGGGCGGTCCCGTTCGCCAAGGGGTTCCACGGCGTCGCCGGGCAGATCCTCGATGGCTGGAATCTCAGTGCCATTTACATTGCTCAAACCGGCGGGGCCTTCTCCGTCTACGACGGCAGCGGCAATGCATTGTGCTCCGGCTTCGACGGCACAAACTTCTGCTACCCGGTCATCACCGGCGCAGTGCCCAAGATGACCGATGTGCCGAACGGCAACGCGCAGAACAGCTTCGCTCTGTACGACGTCAGCGGGACATTCCAGAACCAGGAACAGTTCTGCGCCGGCGCAGCCTCACCCCTGACGTGCTCCGCCAACCTCAACCAGTTGACGCCCAAGCTGCTCTCCCCGCGCAACCTCTTCCGGACTCCCGGTATCTGGAATCTTGATACCGCGATCCTGAAGGATTTCCGGCTGCCCTGGGAGGGCAAGAAGCTGCGGTTCCGTGCGGAACTGTTCAACCCGTTCAACCACTCCAACCTGTATGCCACGTCCGGAAGCAACCAGTTCGCCGGCTCCGGTCCCGCGGGAACCTCTATCATCACCGCCTCCCGTGGTTTGACCAACGATGGCCGCCAGGAGCGCCGCAACATCCAACTCGCTCTGCGGTTCACTTTCTAACTGATCATCCACTTCATACCCGGGGGACAGGCTGTTTGAGCCTGTCCCCCGGCCGTTTTTTACCCTGATAACAACTTCGTCGTCCCTTGACGTGAGCAGCCTGTCGGCTCTTGAGTGGTCGCCTGGGCGACCTCGCCGCGGGCGACCTTTCACTTTGCGGCTTAGACTTTGCCTCGGCATTCAGTCGGCGCCCCGCCCGCACCCTTCGCTGGCGGCAGCGTGTCACTTGTGTTAATCTTGCTTCTGCGAGATATTCACACTGGATTTGAACCGTAAGAGGCTTTGCTGGGGCTGCAATGCCGCACTTGCAGCCCTTTTTGTTTGAGTGAGTTACGAGGAAATGACGACCCCGATTCGCAACATCGCCATCATCGCCCACGTGGACCATGGCAAGACCACGCTGGTTGACGCCATGCTCCGCCAGAGCGGCATCTTCCGCGCCAACCAGGTTTTGACCGAGCGGGTGATGGATTCCAACGATCTCGAACGCGAGCGCGGCATCACTATTTTGGCCAAGAATACCGCCGTCTTCTTCCACGACACCAAGATCAACATCGTGGACACCCCAGGCCACAGCGATTTTGGCGGCGAAGTCGAGCGCGCCCTGCGCATGGTGGACGGCGTGCTCCTGCTGGTGGACGCCAGCGAGGGGCCGCTGCCGCAGACGCGCTACGTTCTGCAGAAGGCCTTGCAGGCCAAGCTGCCGCCTATCGTCGTGCTCAACAAGATTGACCGCGCCGACGCCCGCACGCCTGCCGTTCTCGACGAGATCTACGACCTTTTCATTGACCTCGATGCCGCCGAAGATCAGCTCGACTTCCCCGTGCTCTACACCAACGCGCGGACGGGTGTAGCCCACCGCGAGCTGGGCGACTCGTCAGACAGCCTGCTGCCGCTGTTCGAGGCCATCGTGGCATCTATCCCCGGGCCGAGCGGCGACCCGGAAGGCGTCCTGCAGGCGCAGGTCACCAACATCGACTACAGCGAATACCTCGGGCGCATCGCCATCGGACGCGTATTCAGCGGCACGTTTCGCCGCGGCGCTGATGTGGGCATCGCCAAGCTTTCCGGAGCCATTGAGCCCACGCGGATCACCAAGCTGTTCACCTTCCGCGGCCTGGAGCGCGACGAGGCCGAGCAGGTCACCTGTGGCGACATCGTCGCCATCGCCGGAGTCGAAGGCATCCAGATCGGCGAAAGCATCACCAGCATCGATAACCCCGCGCCATGCGAGCCCCTGGACATCGACGAGCCCACCCTGGGCATGGTCTTCACCGTCAACACCTCGCCGCTGGCGGGCCGCGACGGCACCTATGTCACCTCACGCGACCTGCGCGACCGCCTCAGCCGCGAGCTGCTGACCAACGTCTCCATCCGCGTTACCGACGCTGACACTCCGGAGGCATTCCGCGTGCTCGGCCGCGGCGAACTCCAGCTCGCTATCCTGATCGAAACCATCCGCCGCGAAGGCTACGAACTGATGGTCGGCAAGCCGGAGATCGTGGTGCGCACGGAAGGCGGCCGGCGGCTCGAACCGTTGGAAATGCTGGTGGTGGATTGCCCGGAAGAGTTCATCGGCATCGTCATCGAAAGCCTGGGCAGCCGCCGGGGTGAGATGTTGAAGATGGTGAACCACGGCTCGGGCCGTGTGCGCATGGAATTCCGCATCCCCTCGCGCGGCATGATCGGTCTGCGCGGCCAGATGCTTACCGACACGCGCGGCACCGCACTGATCCATTCCCTCTTCGCCGGGTGGACCGACTATGCCGGGGAGATGGCCATGCGTCCTACCGGAGCGCTGGTGGCCGACCGCTCGGGCGACTCCACGGCCTTCGCGCTGTGGAACCTGCAGGAGCGCGGCGAGTTGTTCATCGGGCCGGGGAGGGAAGTGTACGAGGGCATGATCGTGGGAGAAAACTCCCGCGAGCAGGACATGGACGTCAACGTCACAAAAGAAAAGAAGCAAACCAACATGCGCTCGTCCTCCGCGGACGAAGCCATCCGGCTGATCCCCCACCGCGAGCTGAGCCTCGAGCAGGCCATCGAATTCATTGCCGACGACGAATTCGTCGAGGTCACCCCGAAGAATATCCGCCTGCGCAAGAAAGTACTCGACGCCAAGCGCCGCCCGCGCCGCTGGCAGGAAATCCGCGCCAGCCTCGCGCAGCAATCCTGAGGTTCCCCCGCAAAGCTGCGATCGCCGGCACTGCTATTTCTTTTTCTTTTGCAGGCGCTTGAGGAGCTGGATCTGCCCGGCGTGATAAATGTCGTGAAAGCTTACCCCGAGGATGGAATCGAAGGCCGCCCACTTCGAACCCGGCGGTGGAAGCATGAGCCGGTCCGCGGGGAACGCTTCTACGGCTGCGCGAAGGGCGCGGTGTTCCCCCTCCAGCAGCGCGACGGCGTCGCGCCACGCCTTTTCGCCGCTGTTGCCGGTCGCCGGAAACCAGTTACTGCCTTTCAGCGCAAACGACCTGCGCTTTTCTCCGCGCAGCAGCCTGCGCACCGCGTACTTCCAGTAGGTGGAGTGCAGCACCAGCTCCCAGATGTTGTGACGCCCGCGAGCAGGCCGCCAGGCGGCTTGACCGGCCGTGACCCGGCGAATGCTTCCGCGCAGATTGGTTCCGTGCCAGGTCTTGTGGTCGTAGCCTTGGTCCAGCGCCCGCAGGAGAGATTGGATCTCCGGATGATTCACCATTACGCACCCCGCTTTGCGGTCTTTATCTTTGCGCGAAAATCATAGCAGTTCCCGGTCCGCCAGCCACCCCGGGCTGGTTCTTTTATCACCGAACACGCCTGTGCCGAGCGGAGGATTGTGCGGATGCAGATGCAACCCCCGCTTCACCTGGAAACTCTTATCCTGATAGACTGAAGCAGAGGGTGGAAGAAGGCGCGGGAAAAATGCGAAGCGTTATTTTCAAGTGTTTTGACCAACTCAGATCGCCGACCCTGCTAGCGGTGCTCATGCTGTTCTCGGGTACATTTCTTTCTCTCCCGCTTACTGCGCAGCAGGAAGGACCGATGTCCGTGCCTCCTCTTCCTCCCCCGCGGGCGGAAAAGCCGCGTAACCCGCCGGCGCCCACGCCTCCGCCGCCGCAGAAGGTTGCGACTACCCAGCAATCCTCCTCCGGCATCTCCAACCAGCCTCCGGCGCTCCCTGTTGAGCAGATCATCCAGCGGTTTGCGGAGCGCGAAGCGGAGTTCAGGACGGAACGCGGTAACTATACCTACGAGCAAACTTTCGTTGTGCAGGAAATTGGAGACAGTGGCCGGCCGGAAGGCGAATACCGCATGACCAGCGACATCCTCTTCACCCCGGAGGGCAAGCGCTACGAAACGGTCACCCATGCGCCTGCCCCCACTCTCCACAAGATATTTCTGTCCGAGCAGGATCTCGACGATTTGAAGAATGTTCAGCCCTTCGTCCTCACCACCGAGGAGTTACCGAAGTACGACATCACCTATGTGGGTCGCGAACAAGTGGACGAAGTCAGCGCCTATGTATTCGATGTGGGGCCGAAAAAAATTGAGAAGAATCAGCGCTATTTCCAGGGGCGCATCTGGGTGGATGACAAAGACCTGGAGATCGTCAAGACCTATGGAAAAGCCGTGCCCGACATCCGCAAGGGCAACAACGAAAATGTTTTTCCCCGCTTTGAGACCTTCCGCGAGAACATCGAAGGCCACTACTGGTTCCCAACCTACACCCGCTCCGACGATGTCCTGCACTTCCGCTTTGGCGATGTTCACATCCGCATGAGCGTTCATTACGCGGACTACAAGCGCTTCCAGTCGACCTACCGGATCCTGGGATCGAGCCCCATCAAGCCGGACAAGCCCGAGAAGCCGGACAAGCCCGACAAGCCGTAGTCTTTGCAGGCCGGCCACCGCTGTAATTGAGCTGCCACCGGGCAAACGACTCAACCGCCGCTCGATACCACAGGCACAGCCGAGAGCGCTTGTCCGGCACAGAAGCCCGACGCCCAGGCCCACTGGAAATTGAATCCACCAAGGTGCCCGGTGACGTCGACGACTTCTCCGATAAAGAACAGTCCGCATACCTTTCGGCTTTCCATGGTCTTGCCGGAGAGCTCATCGGTATCAATTCCGCCCACGGTGACCTCGGCTTTCTCGTAGCCTTCCGTACCCGCAGGAATGATCTTCAAGTGATGGATGTCCTGCTCCAGCAAATCCAATGAGCGATTGGTCCAATCCTCCGGCGGGTGCAGGTCGAGCCAGCGGTCCGCCAGACGGTGCGGGATGATGCTGCGGAGTGCGCTTCTGGCCGTGGTCAGGTCGCGGCGTCCGCGCGCATCGCGGAGTGGAGTTGTCCATTGCCGCTCGGGCGCCAGATCAATCAGCAGCGGTTCGGACTCTTTCCAGTAAGAAGAAATTTGCAGAATCGCCGGACCACTCAATCCACGATGCGTGATCAGCATGTTCTCCCGGAAGCGCTGCCGGCCGCAGGATGCGACAACCTCGGAGGAGATTCCCGCAAGGTCGCAGTAATGCCGGCCATCTTCCTCATCGAACTTGAGCGGCACCAGGCCCGGTCGGCACTCGCGAATCGCCAACCCGAACCGGACAGCCAGGTCATAGCCAAAGGAAGTCGCTCCCAGTTTTGGGATGGACAGACCACCGGTTGCCACGACGAGTGCCGGGGCAGAAAACTCAATTTTGTCTGCACGGATGTGGAAACCGATGCTATGCCGCACTTCCTGAACAGTGGTGTTGAGAAAAATGCGCACTCCGGCGAGACTGCACTCCTTTTCCAGCAGGGTGACGATGTCTCGCGCGGAGCGGTCGCAGAAAAGCTGGCCGAGCGTCTTCTCGTGATACGGAATGTTGTGCTTGGCGATGAGTGCAAGGAAATCAGATGGCGTATAGCGGGCGAGTACGGACTTGCAGAAGTGTGGATTTGAAGAGAGGAAGTTTTCCGGCCGCGAATGCAGATTGGTAAAGTTGCAACGGCCACCGCCGGAGATCAAAATTTTCTTCCCGATACGATCCGCGTGCTCCAGTACGGCCACATGCATGCCGCGTTTCCCGGCCTCGATAGCACACATCAGGCCGGCCGCGCCGGCTCCGAGGACAACGGCGTCGAAGGTGTGGGTCACAGGAGAGTACGGAGAAAAACACCATTGTGTCTTGGATGATGCTCCTGCGGCGGGAGAACAGTCGACGGCATCGAGCCACCTGATTCAATTGAGCCTGGCGAATGGTGCCCCAAAGTGGACATTGCGTCCACTGGAAAGCTGGCCACGTTCAAAGAGGTGGATCTCGCGCCCGCCCGCGAGAAGCATGGTCCGCGCCGCCTACAGAGGTCCCGCTCCCTCAGACTCTTGCGGAAATTATCCCGCCGAGCGGGTAGGATAGGAGCGCGCAGCCGGAGACCCAATTTACGAGGTGAAGGATGAATGGTATTGCTAAGGTCACACTGGCCGGTACCTTGCTCCTACTGCTTGCGGCAGGCGCTTCCGCAGCGCCCGCAGAGGATTACATGGTCCAGAAAAAAATCACCCTGGGCGGAGAAGGAGGGTGGGACTACCTGACCATGGACGCTGCCGGGCGGCGATTGTTCATCTCCCGCGGCACGCGCGTGATGGTGGTGGATGCGGATTCCGGCAAACTCCTGGCGGAAATCCCTGACACGCCGGGAGTGCATGGTATCGCCCTGGCGGAAGACCTTGGACGCGGGTTCACCAGCAATGGCCGCGAGAACACGGTCAGCGTTTTCGACCTGAAGAGCCTCAAAGTACTGAGCAAAGTCAAGACCGGGGAGAACCCCGACGCCATTCTCTACGACGCCGCGAGCAAGCAGGTGTTCACGTTCAATGGACGGAGCAAGGACGCAACGGTGATCGATGCTTCGAGCGGCGACGTCCTGGCCACGCTGCCGCTGGGAGGCAAACCCGAGTTCGCCGTGGCCGACGGCCGCGGGATGGTTTACGTCAACATCGAGGACACCAGCGAGTTGGTGGCCATCGATGCCAAGACACACAAGGTCACAGCTCGCTGGCCGCTGAAGCCCTGCGAGGAGCCCTCCGGCCTGGCTATGGACAGGCAGAAGCGGAGGCTGTTCTCCGGCTGCGGCAATAAGGTGATGGCCATTGTGGACGCCGACAGCGGAAAACTGCTCGCCACAGCACCTATCGGTGACGGCGTGGACGCCACCGCATTCGATCCCGAAACCGGCCTGGCTTTCAGCTCCAACGGCGACGGCACGTTGACCATCGTCCGCGAAGAGGCGCCGGGGAAATTTACCGTCTCGGCAAACGTGCCGACCATGCCGCGCGCGCGAACCATGGCGCTGGACACCAAGACACACAACATTTACCTGGTCACCGCGCAGTTCGGGCCGGCACCGGCTCCCACCAAAGAGCAGCCTCGCCCGCGGCCGCCGATGGTTCCGGGAACCTTTGTGCTCCTCGTGGTCGGAAAGTAGAGCCGCTGACCCGGCGAGGAATCCTGCGGCAGGATGCAGGATCACAAAAGATGATGAGCTCCATACGCGCGCGGCGATTTCATTTAGAGGAAATCGCCAACAGCCTCACTCACGGCGCTGGTTTGCTGCTGAGCGTTGCCGGGTTGGTGCTGCTGGTCATCCTGGCGGCAAGAAAGGGGACGCCCTGGCACATCGTCAGTGTGAGTGTTTATGGCGGCACGCTGGTGCTGCTCTACGGCGCTTCCACTGCCTACCATGCCGTTCGCAGTCCGCGTTGGAAGCATGTCCTGCGGATTATTGACCACTCCTCGATTTATCTGCTCATCGCCGGCACTTACACCCCGTTCATGCTGGTGAACCTGCGCGGACCCTGGGGTTGGACGCTTTTCGGGCTGGTCTGGGGGTTGTCGGTGGCCGGCATTCTCTTCAAGATCTGGTTTGTAGATCATTTCGCTTTTCTCTCCACGGCAGTGTACGTGGCCATGGGATGGATGGCGGTGATCGCCATCAAGCCGGTGTTCGCGGCGTTGCCCAGCGGCGGGCTGATTTTACTTCTGGCGGGAGGACTCTCCTATACCCTCGGGGTCATATTCTTCGCCTGGAACAAGCTGCCGTACAACCACACCATCTGGCACCTTTTCGTGCTCGGCGGCAGCGTCACTCATTTCTTCGCGGTGATGTACTACGTGTTGCCCGCCCGGGCCTGAAGTTTCGCAATTCCGCTTCTTACTGCGCGAGGAACAGGCTCTGCGCGAATGGCCATTCCTCGTCCACCCACTGCGCGTCGCAGCGGAACCCTGCGCGCTCGCCGAGGACGGCGACCTCCGCGCAGCGGAAGCGATGGCTGCTTTCCGTCCAGATGGTTTCTCCGGCGCGGAATTCCACCCGCAGCCCGGCATCGCGGACGTATACCCTCTGCTTTTTCTTCGAGGAGAGATGCATTTCAATTCGGCGGCTGCGGCGGTGGTAAAGCGCGACGTGCCGGAACTGAGCGATGTCGAAGTCGCCACCCAGCTCGCGGTTGATGCGCGCCAGCAGGTTGAGGTTGAAGGCGGCGGTGACCCCCAGCGAGTCGTCGTAAGCGGCCAGAAGCTGAGGCTCCGGTTTCTCCAGGTCGGTGCTCAGCAGCAGCGCATCGCCGGGGAGCATGATGGCGCGAAGGTCGCACAGGAATTCCACCATCCTTGGCCGGTCCAGGTTGCCGATGGTGCTGCCCAGGAACAGCACCAGCAGCGGCGCGCCCTTCGGGCGTCTCTGCGCAACTTCGCACAGCCCTTCCAGGAACGGGCTGGCCAGTCCGGCGAACTCCACCTCTTCCAGCTCGAAGAGCTCGCGGCGGCAACGCTCGAGCGCCGCCGAGGAAACGTCAATCGGGTAATAGGTGGTCTGTTGGCGGCGCGAGAGCGCCTCGAGCACCCAGCGCGTCTTCTTCCCGGTGCCGCTGCCCAGCTCGGCGACCACCAGGCGTCCGGGCAACCGCGCCACCATCTCTTCTGCGTAGCGGCGGAAGAGCCGCTCGTCGGCGCGCGTCAGTCCGTACTCCGGGAGCAGGGTGATGACTTCGAACAGCGCCGTGCCCAGATCGTCATAAAAATATTTCGAGGGCAGCTCTTTCTGGCCGGCTCGCGTCAAACCGGCGCGCACGTCGGCGGCGAATTCTGTGAGGGGCTCGATTGCCTTCGCAGGGTAGGCCATCGCTGATCTCCGTGATGACGCAGAGTCTTTGCTCAGTCTTCTTGTTCAGCTCGTGACGCAGCGGAACCCCGCGTATGCGTATTGGTAGTGCGCCTGGAACCAGTTGCGGAAGGAACGGCGCAGGAAGCAAGCGGCGGTGCGCGGGGATGCGCCCTTCATCACATAGTGCTTGCCGTCAAAAAAGTCCGCGGAGTAGCCCTTGTAGAACGGGAATGGCTCGAAGCCGGAGAATGGAGCGAACGGAGTGCAAGTCCACTCCCAGCCGTTGCCAAGCAATTCGTCCACGCCGAAGGCGCTCCGCCCGGCGGGATGCGCGCCCACCGGCGTTGGCGTCCAATGCTTGAAATCAAAGTTTCCCCGGCTGCTGTCGGGAGGCGTGTCGCCCCAGGGATAGAGCCGCTCGTGCCCTTCGAGCGTGCCAAACGCCGCGCGATGGAACTGCGCTTCGGTGGGAAGCGCCACGCCGCGCCAGCGCGCGTAAGCCGAGGCTTCGCCGTGGCTCACGTAAACCGGCCACGCCGGCGTCAGGGGCACTTCACCAAACATGGTGCGGTAATGCCACACGCCACTTTTCTCGGTCCAGAAGACGGGGCGGCTGATGCCCGCGGCGTTCTTCCACTCCCAACCGGCGTCAGTCCACAGCGAGCGATGGTCGTAACCACCAGCGCGGAGGAATTCGAGGAACTGCGCGTTGCACACTTTGCCGGCGTCCATGGCGAAGGCGGGGACATCCACCGTGTGCGCGCGGAATTCGTTGTCCCAGCCGAAAGGCGTCTCTTCATTGGGGACCAAGCCCAGTGTCACCCGTCCCGCGGGGATTTCCACACGCCGCGGCGCTGGAGGAATAGAGTTTGTGTCCGCGTGCACGGGGCCGGAGATTTTTCTCTCCGCTGGCAACTGGTGCAGCATGTAGGCCAGAGTTTCGGCGTGCATCAACCGGTGTTCGACGGCAACCTGGATGATTTGCTCCACGGGGTAGATTGCAGGCTGCGAGTTGGGCTCTTCGAGGCACGCATCCACCTCCCGCCGCGCCCGCCCGGCGTATGCCTGGACTGCGGAAAGAGCGGGCCAATCTGCGGGCTTGTCCTGCGGCGTCTTCCCGTCCACCGGGTCAATGCCGAAAGAGAAAAGGCGGTTCAGGGCTGGGTCTACGGGGTCGCGTCCCAGAGTGTCGCGCACGATCAGGTTGGTGTCGAAGGCCTCGAGGTGTCCGACATAGAAGAGGATGCGGTGGCGCTCAGGAATCGGCCGGTCGTACAGCGCCTCGGGGCGGACCAGGCGGAACAGTTGGTCCGACACGGCACGGGCCTCGGAGAGCCGTGCGAGAAGCCTGTCCGATATCCGCTGCCGGCCGGCGGCGGGACACATGGAGACACCTCCGCGTACCCGGAACAATCTGCCCTTGGGATTAGATGATGCAAAAGTCTGAAGGATTCGCCGGAGTTAAGTCAACCCCCAAGGCTCAATACCAGACGGGCCAAGCAAGAAAAACTTGCGGGATCGTACTTACCGCGAGAATTGGCTATACTTGCTTCTCCTGCAAGAGCCCGTCCCCGCAGTGCGGCTCAGCTTGCCCGGATACGGAGACCTGATGGACACCCACTACAATTCGGAACGACTGATAAGCCTTCTCCACCTGCGCTCGAGCCCGGTGGCTCTGGCCTTCCGCAGCAAAGCGCCTGCGGGGATTCCGCGTATCGCCGCCCCGGCGGTTTCGGGGTGCACGTACTGGAAGCTTGCCGCCGAGGGTGCGACCTTCTATACCGAGTCCGCCGACCACCTCGGCTGCCCCATCGGCGCGCACACCCACGGCATCGCCATGCCCGCGGAGAAAAAAGAAGAACTCGAGGGGCTGGTGCGCATCATGGTGGGACTGGAATACCTGCGCATGGAAGAGATCCCGCAGATCCCGCAACGCAAGCAACCGTTCGGTTTCGCCGTGTATGCCCCTCTGGGAGACGCGCTGTTTACTCCGGACACCGTGCTGGTGCGCGGCAACGCCAAGTCGGTGATGCTGCTGGCGGAAGCGGCTGCGGCTGCCGGCGTGCCGCACAATGCCGGCGTGATGGGGCGTCCCACCTGCGCGATGGTGCCGGTGTCGGCGGAAGCCAAGCAAGCCGGCGTCAGCGTCGGTTGCATCGGCAACCGCGTTTACACCGGTCTTGCCGATGGCGAGTTGTACTTCGCCATTCCCGGGGCGCAACTGGCCGCGGTGGTGGAAAAACTCGAAGTGATTGTGCAAGCCAATATCACGCTGGAAACCTTTCACCGTGGCCGCATGAACAGCCAGTAGACGCGCTGCGGGCGCAGCGCCGCCGCTCCTTCTGCCACTCTCCGGTGCCAGTTCGCTCTTCGTGGCGGAGCCTCGCGCCCCTCTGCTATGCTCCGCGCAGCAGCCAGGGCCTCTGCTTTCTTTCTAGCCTGCAAAACAACACACCGCGCCCGGTTGCGAGGAGGGTTCTATGCTCCAACGGCGTGATTTTCTTGGTCTGCTCGGTTCGGCTGCGGTGTTGCCTGCCGCGCCGATGGCGGAGTGGGAGCGAGGCCCTTCCGCGCCGGAGGCAAATGCCGGCGGCTTGATCGAGCAGATCCTCTGTGCTCCGCAGCCCGCCATGCCCGATGACGCGCTCTTCGCGCGCGACGCGGAGGCGTACTGGGAGGGGATTCGCAAGCAATTTATTTTCCGGCCTGGATTTCTCTATTTGAACAACGGCACGGTGGGTTCCTGCCCGCGCCCGGTCCTGCGCGCCTACATCGAAAGCATCCTGCGCGAAGATCAGCTCGAAAACGACGACACCGAGAGCTACCCGCTGTGGGGTTACGGCAATTGGGACGAGTACCGCCGGCCAGTGGCGGAATTCCTCGGCGCGCAGCTCACTGAGATTGCCCTGGTCCGCAACGCCACTGAGGGAATCAACTACGTGGTGAACGGCCTGGATCTGAAGCCCGGCGACGAAGTGATTTACACCGATGAGGAGCACGGCAGCGGCAAAAGCCCCTGGCTGTTGAAGCAGAAACGCTACGGCGTGGTGGTGCGGGAAATCACCCTGCCCAAGCCCCCAAAGTCGAAGCAGCAGATCCTGGACCTGTTTGAGGCTGCGCGGACGCCGCGCACGCGCGTGGTCATGTCCAGCCATATCACCACCATGACCGGTTGCGTGATGCCGGCGCGGGAGATCTGCGCCTGGGCGCGCGCCAACAACCTGATCTCCATGATTGACGGCGCGCACGTCATCGGCATGATCCCCATAAACTTGAAAGAGATGGGTTGCGATTTCTACATCACCAGCCCGCACAAATGGCTGCTCTCTCCCAAGGGCCTGGGTGTGCTCTTCATCCGCGAAGGCGTGGCCGACCGCCTGTGGGGCACGATCGTCACCGGCGGCTGGGACGACATGCAGAACCACGCCGCGCGTTTGCAGCAATTCGGCAGCACAAGCGTCTGCCTGCTGGTTGGCCTCCGCGCGGCCATAGACTTCTGGAAGCTGGTGGGCCCGCTGCGCATCGAGCGGCGCATCCGCGACCTGCACGCCTATGCGAAAGCGCGCCTGGGCGCTCTGCCCGGTGCCGTGGTGCAATCCGCTCCCGGCGAGGAATTCACCGCGGGATTGTGCGCCGTGGATTTCCCCGGCTTCGACCGCATGAAGTTCCAGCAGTGGGTCTACCGGGAGCACCGCATCCGCTGCCGCGGCACGTCTGCCAGCCGCTTCCGCATCAGCACGCATATCTACCACAACCGCGGCGACCTGGACCGCTTTGTGGAGGTTCTGGCGGAGTACCGCAAGCAAAATGCGTAGTCTTTCGGGAACCCGTTCAGAGTTGAAAGTTGAAGGTTGAAGATTCAGAGTTTCCCCCCTCCCCCTCCCCCCCCCCTGTTTTTTGTAAGAGTGAGAAACAAAGGAGTTGCGAGGAGGAGGTGGGGAACGTTATCAAAACACGTGGTTTTAAGTGCTGTAGAATGCACACTTGCGAGGAGCTTGCGTAAGAGTGGCCAACAAAGGAGTTACGAGTACCCGTCCAGCAGGATGGCGGGTAAGAGTGGAATCGAAAGGACTTAAAGCTGGATCGCCCCCGTATCACTCTGATTGCTCTGACGCGTGGCACTGACAGTAACCCCAAGGTATCTTATCACAGAGAATACCTAAAAGCAAGGGAAAAGGGGAGGAGCCGGATCAGGGTAGAAAGTGAGGAGGGGAGAAGAGCCTCTCGGGCAGTCACCCAACCTACCAGCCGGCCCCAGCGGTTGCGACTTGGGGTGCGTATTGATACAGTTGGTGGGGCCAACCCGACTGAGTCCACCTCTTCTACTGCCATTTAGCAATTATTAGCCGAGCTTATTACCTTAGAAATGAAAATCGAACAAAAAGCGAATAACCTTGTCATTCTGCACCGCGATGGTGTAAGGTGGTGCAGTGGACGGAAGGTGTCTATGGCGTCGAATATGAAGAGATTTGGGAAAAAGAGCTCTGCGGGATCACCGCGGGCGTCGGTGACTTTCCCGCCGGACCTCTATCAAGCCCTTGAAGCGCTCGCGAAGAAGAACAAGGTCTCCGTTGCTTGGGTCGTTCGCGAAGCCGCCGAGAGGTATGTCGCTGACCAATGGCCGCTGTTCGGGAAAAAATCGGCATGAGAGGAACTTCTCCAGTACTGGCTGCGAAGTCTGAAAGAGCTCATTCGATACGCCCGCAAGCGGATTCCAACCGGTCCCCTAACCGAGAGCCTCTACCGTTTCCGCTCAAGGATGCTGTTGTCTCCTGTCAAGATAACATTAGCTTCATGAAGTCCCTCCCCCCCGAGAGCATGAAGCTGATCGTGACCTCTCCACCGTACAATCTCGGGAAAGAATACGAAACCAAGCGCTCAATGGATGCTTATCTCGACGCCCAGCGCCACACCATTACCGAGGCTGTCCGGCTTCTTCACAACGAAGGTTCGATCTGCTGGCAAATCGGAAACTACGTCGAAGACGGAGAGGTGTTCCCACTCGATATCCTTCTGTATCCCTTGTTCAAGGAGGCGCGACTCCAGCTAAGGAATCGCATTATTTGGACCTTTGGCCATGGTTTACATTGCCAGAAGCGGTTTTCTGGACGGTACGAAACGATTCTGTGGTTCACCAAGAGCGAGCAATATACTTTCCATCTCGATGAAGTGCGTGTGCCGTCGAAATATCCGAATAAGAAGCATTTCAAAGGTCCTAACAAAGGCAAGCTCTCGGGAAATCCTCTGGGCAAAAACCCGTCCGATGTCTGGGAGATTCCGAACGTAAAAGCGAACCACGTGGAGAAGACAGAGCATCCCTGCCAGTTTCCCGTCGGACTTGTGGAGCGCCTTGTTTTGTCTTTGACGGACGAAGGCGACGCCGTTCTCGATCCATACCTTGGTGTTGGCTCAAGCGCGATAGCCGCGCTTAAGAATGGGCGTAAAGCTTATGGATGCGATGATGTCCAAGAATACATAGAGGAGACCTGGGAGCGAATAGGCCAGCTACGTTCTGGCAAGCTGAGGGTGCGCCCGATGAACAAGCCTGTTTATGAACCGCCGCCGAGGGAATGTGAATGAACTTTGTCGAAGGGTATTCTCATCGCCACGGTATGGTTGAGTGGGAAAAGCGGGAACTCGACGAGTGGATCACGGATGTATTCAATGCCCCGGCAATAGCCCTTGAGGCTCACGCAACCAATGCCATTCGAGATCACGTTCGCCGTGAGCTTACAAACGAGGGCTGGTCCGATGTAGTCGCAATTGCCCCGAACTTCACGAATGTGACGGTCTTCAGCCAGAAGGATGAACTTGCGATACAGCTGCAAACCGGCAATGTTAGCCGGGTGTTTTATGATCTGATAAAACTTCAGTATTTGTTCAGCCGTAACAAGATCGAAGCTGCTGCTCTTGCTGTGCCGACCAAGGTGGGCGCGCAACTGCTCGGCAGTAATATCGCGAACTTCGAACGTCTATGCGGGGAACTGCAGCTTTACGACCGGATCGTGACGGTGCCAATCTTGGTCATTGCCTTCGAATGAGGTTGAGATGGTTTATAAGGTTAAGGTTTCTCCCAAGCACGAACGCGAAGCCCAGATAGCACTCGGATGCAAGAGCCCGATTGAGATGTCAGCCTTCTACGAGTACCAGAACGCACCGCAACTGCTCCCTGTGATTAGAGTCGCGATAGAGCTTTTGATCTACCGCATAGCGAATGGACGCACCCGAACGGCGCAGCTCCGGCATGTCCGATCGCATCAGTTGGCCGTCGATTTCTTCAGCGCCGGCCAAGAGAATCAGGAGAGCCAGCAGGCTCAGCACGACATTCTCGATCGTTTTTCAAAACAAGGAAACGCATCGATCACTCCGATCGCGACCGTTCTTGGCGAAGGCAAGCAGACGGAGCCCATTCTCGTCACTGCTTCTGGTGTGGTCGTCAACGGCAACCGCCGATTGTCGGCAATGCGCGAGCTCTACGCCAGTGGCAAAGCAACTTACAACAGTTTCAGCCACGTCAACTGCAGGGTGCTTCCCGCCGCGGTGACCGACAAAGAAATCAAAGAAATCGAAATCCGTCTGCAGATGCAGCCAGAAACTAAGCTTCCATACACATGGGTCAACGAAGCGCTGACGATTAAGGATCTTATGGCCAATGGTTTCACTAAGGATGAAGTGATGCGCGACATGCGCAAGGAGACCTCTCAAGAAATCGATGCCGCTTTGCAGGCGCTTGTCCATGCAGAGATTTACATGAAGGACTGGCTGAAGCAGCCTGAGGAATATGATCTTGTCGAGGGCGCGAAGCAACATTTTGGCGACATGGCGAGGCTGCTGAAGAACAAGAGCGGAGAAGAACTTGAATTGAGCCGTCGCCTCGGTTTCCTCGTCCAGGACAGCTCGAAAGAAATGGGGGATCGGGCCTATGCGTTTAATTTCAGTTTCGGCAAGAAATCCGCTGAAGTGGCCGAGGCCCTAGCTGTTCGCCTCGGCGTGGATCTGACGGCCGCAGCCACCGAAAACAATCAATCCCCGCAGCGACTCGACATCGACATCGAAGACGAAACCGAGGGCGCAAGTTACCAACCCCTAATTGAATTATTGGATGACGCCAGCCGCCGGGAAGAAGTGTCCGAAGAACTCATCTCGGTATGCGAGAGCATTCGCTCCGCCGAACAAGATGAAAAGCGGGGGCAGGCGGCACTGAAAGCGGCGAAGGATGCAAATACGCGGCTGCTTGAGGCCGATATCGCAACGGCCGACCCAGCGACGTATCCTGGAATCGTCGCCCAGCTCGACAGCGTCATCACGCGTGCGACGAAGCTTAAGGACGAGGTTGCGAACGCAATCTCGAAGTCGAAATCCGCGGTAACTCCGAAGAACTAAGTCTATTGGCTCATGAAATGACCGCGCCGCCCGTCGAGATCGAAATTACCTACAACGCGACCACGCTCCGCGGCGCTTTCCGACTTCAATCCACTGGTGACAATTCGATATGGGAGCGCCTGACCCAACGAGTTCTCGCTCTTGACAGCGATTACGAATTTGGTAGTGGTGTCCTCGATGCTCCGTGGACGACGGTCCTTTCCATCATCCGCGAGTTTGCTCCCTTGCAGCGAAAGCAGGGGTTTCATTTTCGTCCCGTGGGCCCCGCAAAGGAAAAGATTGATCAGTTCGTCCGTGAATACAAAGCGGTTAAGGATTCACGCGGGACGCTAACAGCCACGCTCAGTGACAAAGAAGTTGAGCAGCGGCTAAAGGCTGTGGCTTTTACAAAACGCGACCTCAAGACATTTCAGAACCGAGATCTTACGCACCTTCTTTCACTGGCCAACGGAGCCAATTTCTCGGTTCCCGGCGCCGGGAAAACTACTGTCACTTTCGCTTTGCACCTGATCACTCAGCGCCCAGGCCAGCATCTTCTAGTTCTGGCACCGAAAAATGCTTTCATCGCATGGCAAGATGTTGTTCGTGACTGCATTGATTCGAATTCAGAAAACAGCAATGCTGAGCCATTCACCGTGCTTACTGGCGGGGCAGATACAATCGCTGCACTCCTGGAATCCGGTGCAACCCGCTTCCTTATTACTTACGACCAGCTAATACGGATTCCCACCATAATAGCCGCGTACCTTTCGCGGCGTCCCGTTCACCTTGTCCTTGACGAATCACATCGCATGAAGGCAGGTATGGCATCGCAGAGAGGATCCCTGCTCCTCAATCTGTCATCGCTTGCCGTCCGTCGCGACATTCTCAGCGGAACGCCAATGCCACAATCCCCCAGCGATCTGCAATCACAACTCGATTTCCTGTGGCCGGGAGCGGGTTTAGGCTTGAAGATTGCTCAAGGGGCGGCCCCAAGGCAGGTCTTGGGCAACCTTTATGTGAGGACAACCAAGAGCGAGTTGGGCTTGCTCAAGCCACACCGGCAATTCATCCATGTCGAGATGAACCCTGGACAGCAAGCGCTCTATGCGGTCGTGCGCAACGAAGCCCTGAAGCAGTTGAGTTCGCTGAAATATGAAAGCCGCGTTGACGTGTACGGCGCGCGGAGGTCGGTGATGACGTTACTGCAGCTGTCAGTGAACCCCGTCCTGGCCCTGCGTTCCATGGCCGAAACGCAAGAACTTTCCCTCATAGGTTCCGGAATTGTAGACAAGGTGATTGAGGAAGGGCCTTCCCAAAAAATGCGAGCCGTCGCTTCGCTTGCTCGACAGCTTTCTCGCGATGGTCACAAGAGCGTCATCTGGACGATATTCACCGGGACCATCCTCGAAATGGAGAAGATGCTGGCCGATCTGAACCCGGTTACGCTGTATGGCGCAATACCCATTGGTGAAGAAGAAGGCGCAGATACGCGAGAGAACCGTATTCGACGGTTCCATGAGGATCCAGCCTGCGCTGTTATGATCGCAAATCCCTCCGCGGCCGGCGAGGGAATCAGCCTCCATGCAATCTGTCACAACGCCATTTATCTTGATCGCAGCTACAACACGACCCACTACCTGCAGTCGATTGATCGAATCCACCGCCTCGGACTTAAACCGGGCATCGAAACGTACATTCATATCTTTCAGACGGTAGCTCCGCAAGCAATCGGAAGTATTGACCGCTCTGTCAATCACCGCTTAGCTATCAAACTCAGAAATCTGCAGCAGCTTCTTGACGATCCCGATCTTCATGAAATAGCCCTGGATGAGGAAAATGCCGCCGATCCGACGAACTACGGTATCGAGCTGGATGACCTCATTGATTTGATCGAGGAGCTTGAGGGGAGAGATCTCAACTTTGACGATAGCGAAGAGGAATAACGGTGACACTCCACCGACAAGAATCCCTCTTCACCATGAGCGCTCTGAACGGTCTACTCGCGATTCGGCGTTACGCCATTGCTCATCCTAACGTTTTGCTGCCGGAAGTCGTAACGGCACTGAAGCACGTATCCGCGGACGAGGCCTATCACAATTACGAGGCGGCTGCCACATTGCACAGTCTCGTAGCGCGGGCTGAAAGGCCTGAGACCGATATTCCCTTGTTCTTCCGGGAAGCCATTACGACACTCGTTAGGGAGATCAAACCTTGGTGGGTGCGCCTTTCGACTTCGGGACGTGATCGCGTGAAGGCCGCCCTCAGCATAAACGAAGTTCAATGCTTCGATGCCGCTGGTCTCTTTGCGCAACCGCCGACAGCCGAGATTCTCACATGGTGGGACGCATTGGCCCATGGAGTCCGTGCGAACGACAATGCGAAGCTATTAGCGCAGGGCCGTGAAGCGGAGCGGCTCACTATGGACTACGAGACGAGAAGATTATCCGACTTGGGCATTAGCAATCGTCCGCAGTGGATCTCTTTCGACGACAACGCGGCTGGGTACGACGTGCTGTCGTACGAAAGGGGACCTGTTGAACCCGTTGCTAAACTGATTGAAGTCAAATCGACCGGCCGTCGGCCACGCGAGATTTTCCTGACCCGGAACGAATGGGAAACCGCGCTGGAACGGTTCCCTAACTACTGTTTTCATATCTGGACACTCCCGGAGATGCAGCTGACCGAACTCACCCCGTCTGACCTTAGCCGGCATGTGCCCGAAAATAACGGAAACGGGGTCTGGCAAGTCGTCCGCATAACCTTAGAGGACGGGGCGCATGGCCCAATCGCCGGATCGTGCGGCGAGGATGGCGACTGACGAAGGCTAGGTTTCCCGGGTGCTTTTTAAGCAGTCTTGTGACGATGTCAGCGTCGAGCGAATAACTGCTCATCCCGTTTCACCGGGGTTGAAAGTGGCCCGGTGTAGCTCCAGGTCGGCCTCGAAATCTTTCCACCAAGTCTCACCGCGGTCGTCTGGAGTGGCGAGCCAGGAATCCAGCCACTGAAGCAGTTTTGTGTTTCGTGGTCGCAGGCGCCGCGCAGCTCCACTGGAATCGGTCACGAGCGACTTTGATTTCCCTCGGCGCAAAATGGATTGCTTGGGCATGAGTTTGGGTTTCCGATCCTTTTCTGTTGCGTATCCGGCAAAACCCTGCTTGCTTATCCTAGCCTAAAGAGCCGCTGAGGGGAAACATCTGGAGGATGGGCGGAGAGATGAAAGCAGATCCCTCGTCCGCCGGAGCTGACTCGGGATGACAGTTCTTGGCGTGGGGGGGAACGGGGAGGGAAAAAGATAACGCGGAGGCACAGAGAACGCAGAGTGACGCAGAGTCTGGAAGAGATGGCCAGGATTTGGAGGTTGGACGGAGGAGGATGGGAGCTGGAAGTTGCGGGTTTGAGGTAGGGGCACGGCGAAGCCGTGCCCATTCGACGGACGACAGGCGATGATCGACGGACCCTTCGACTCGCTCCGTTCGCTCAGGATTAACATCCTGGCCGGATGCTGACGGTGGGCACGGCTGTGCCGTGCCCCTACCAAATCTAGGATTAGATGACTCGTGGCTCAGGGATAGGAATGAGGACCTTTGTGCCGCGGTCGCGGAGAAGCTGGAGGTATTCCAGGATCTCGGTGGCGAAGTTCCAGGCCAGCAGGAAAACATAGTCGGGCGGCTGCTGCGATAGCCGCTCCGGCGAATAGACCGGGATGTGGCTGCCCGGAGTGTACAGGCCGATCTTCAGCGGGCTGCGGTCCACGGTAAAGCTCACCAGCGAAGTGTCGATGCCGCAATAGCACAGCAGCGTATTGCCCTTGGCAGGCGCGCCGTAGCCGGCTACGGTCTTTCCCGCGTCTCGCCAGCTGCGCAGCAAGGTGAGCAGCCGCTCGCGGTTCTGGGCGACACGCGCGGCAAAGGAGCGGTAGGTATCCAGCGTGCCAAACCCCGCCCGCCTCTCCTGTTCCGCCATTTCCAGGACCTGTGCGCCGTGGCCCTGCGGGCTGGAAGCGCGTCCCCACATGCGCAGCGAGCCGCCGTGGATATCCACCTGGTCCACGCGCTCGAGCTCGAGGCCAGCGCGTTCGAATAGGCGCATCAGCGGGCGCACCGCGAAGTAGCAGAGATGCTCGTGGTAGATGGTGTCGTACTCGAACGCGGCGAGCATGGTGGCCAGATAGGGCGCCTCGATGACCACGCGCCCGCCGGGTTTGAGCAGCGCGCCGCAGGCGGAGAGGAATCCCACCGTGTCATCCACGTGTGCCAGGACGTTGTTGGCCAGAACTGCGGAAGCGGGGCCATGTGTTTGCAGCAGGCGCGCGGCCAGCGGCGCGTCGAAAAATTCGTTGACCGTCTCGATGCCCGCGGCGCGAGCAATCTCAGCGATGTTTTTCGCCGGCTCGACGCCGAGCGTGCGCACGCCCAGGTCGCGGAAACAGCCCAGCAGGCTGCCGTCGTTCGAGGCCACCTCGACCACCAGGTCATTCGCGCCGAGGCCGATCGCGCGATTCACCTCTCCGGCCAGCGCAGTGTTGTGACGCACAATGGTGGCGTTTGTTCCCGTGCGATACAGATAGTTGGAGAACAACACTTTCGGGCTGACCACGTCTACGAGCTGCACCAGCCAGCAATCCGAACAGAAGTAGACCTCCAGAGGAAAACGCGGCTCCGGTTCGCGGAGCTGCTCGGCGGTAAGGAAAGCATTGGCCAGCGGCACCTGCCCCAGCGAGAGGAACTTGTGCAGGTTGCGCCCGCCGCAAGCCCGGCAGGTGTCGCGCACGGTCAGGACGCCGGAGGGAAGACTCATTGCGGCTGCCGGCCCTCTCTCGAGGGGTCCGGGGCCAGCCCGAGATCGGCGGAGGTGAGGGGCCGGACAGCGCGCTTCCATGCGCGGTGTTCGCTGCCGAAGCGGTAGCGGAAGATGTTTTTCAGGAATTGCAGGCAGGTCGAGTAACGCACGTTGGATTTTCCGCCGCCGCGTGCCAGGCCCTCGACGTCGCGTTCGCGGATCTGCAGGCCCAGGTGCTTGGCCTTGATCATCAGTTCGGGATCCAGAAACCAGTCGCGCGACTCGAGCCGCAACGAAGCAAGCGCCACCCGCGGAAAAACCTTTGGGCTGGCATTCAGGTCAATCGAGCCGAGCCAGCCAAACGCCGCCTGCATGCCGAAATTGTACAGCACCGAGACCAGCTTGCGCCTCCAACTGTCTTTGCGGAACCTTCTGCGCACTTTGGCCAGCGTGGGGACTTCGGCGCGGCTCGCTTCCTGATAAGTGCGCACCGCTTCTTCGGCAGCCACCTGGCCGTCGGCGCAGAGGTACCCGGCCAACGGCGCGGTGCAGGCTTTCAGCCCCTCGAGGACGCCTTTGCCGTAACCCTGGTTGACGGCCACGCTCACCTTGACTACCGGCTGACCCTCGGCGATCAGGGCGTCAATGATTTCGCCGGTGCGGTCGCGCGAGCCATTGTCCACCAGGACCAACTCGAGCGTGACACCGGAACGCTCAAATGCTTCGAGCAAATCCCGCGCGGTGGTCTTCAGGCAAACCTCTTCGTTGTAGCAGGGCATCACCATGGAAACAGCCGCGGGCTTGCGAGGCGCCGCCGGCATTCATCGTCTCCCTGCGCGAGGCGCCCCGCTCGGAACGGGATGCGCTGCCGCGTCTCCGCGCGCACGAGACTCCAAGGTGAGGCGTATGCCTTCACGCACCGAGATGGCAGGCTTCCATCCAAGCAGACGCGCGAGCCGCGAAGTATCCGCGGGGCCCTGGGCGGTTTCGTCGCCGCGGTAGGGGAGCGCACCGAATTCGAGTTGTTCCGGCCTTATGCCCAATAGCTCAGCCGCGGTTTCCGTGAAATTGCGCACCGACGTGAGGGTCCCGGTACAGAGATTCACCACCGCCGGCGCACTGCCGGCAATACAGCCCAGCCGCAACAACCCTTCAGCAATATCGCCAAGGTAGGTGAAGTCGCGGAGCTGTTCTCCTGGAGTGAGGCGCAGCTTCTCTCCGCTGCGCGCGGCATCGAGCAGAGAGGGCAGCAGGCGGTGGCTGCGCTCGCCCGGGCCGTAGACGGTGAACAGCCGCGCAGTAACCGCTCGCAGACCGCTGCCTTCGACTGCGCGGGAAATCGCCAAAGTGCCCGCGAGTTTGGTGCGTCCATAGAGGTTTACAGGTTTTGCAGGAGTGTCCTCTCCGACCGGGCCGGCTACTGCGCCGTACTCCGCGGCGCTGCCAACGTGGACGAGCCTCAGACCGGGCCAGTTGTTGGGCGGCTCCGTCGCAAGCCCGTCGGCAATTTCTTCAACGACGCCGTGGTTTATTCGTTCAGCAATAGAGGAATCTTTTTCGGCCGGGTCTACACCGTAACCGGCAAGATGAAAGACGATGTGCGGGCGGGCGCGGCGAAGCAGCGGCAATGCCGATCCCGGCTGGCTCAAGTCCGCAGGCAGGAGCTCGCATCGGCGGGAGAGGTCGCGCGCAGCCGCTGCCAGCAAGCCTGGGTCCCGCCCGGTCAGCAGGACCTTCGCTCCAGCGCTATCGAGCAAATGCGCCACCGCGCGGCCGATAAACCCCGATGCGCCCGTCACCAGCGCGCGGCGTCCGGCATAGACACGTAGAACGTCAGGAAGGGCTGGCACAGAAGAAGGATAGACGCAAGCGCTGGGACGGGCAAGGCTGCGCCGGACATTACCATGCTGATGTGGTGGAAGGGAGGTCATGGCGCGGGTCGGTTGCGGCTGGCCGGGGTTGACGCTATCCTCAGGGAACACGTCAAGATGGTGAAGACACTTTTCCTGACAGGAGCGACCGGATTTGTAGGCCGGCACTTGCTTCCCCGGTTGACCGCGGAAGAATTCGGGAAGGTGTATTGCCTCACGCGCGCCCGGTCTTCGCCACCTGTCCTGCCCGTCAACGCCATCGCCCTTGAGGGTGACTTGTTCGGCCTCGCACGGTACGCGAAAGAAATCGCCGAGTCGGATTGCGTCGTGCATCTCGCCGCGGCCACCGGCAAGAGCGCTCCACAGGAGTTCTTCCGCGTGAATGTAGAGGGCACGCGCGCGTTGCTCGAACAGGCCAAACCCGGCGGCGTGCGGCGCGTGCTTTTTGTCAGCTCAATTGCCGCCCGGTACGCGGACAATGCGCGTTACTACTATGCGCAGTCGAAAGCCCAAGCGGAAGAGCTGGTGCGCTCGGCAGGGCTCGCTTTCACCATCCTCCGCCCGACGATTGTCGTCGGCCGCGGCTCGGCGGTGCTCGCCGGGCTCGAAAAGCTTGCCGCGCTGCCCGTCGTGCCGGTGTTCGGCGATGGCCGCGCGCGCGTGCAGCCCATCGCCGTCGAAGACCTCGCCGAGTTTATTCTGGATATCGTGCGTGGCGGCCGTTTCCAGGGCGAGACCCTCGAACTTGGCGGGCCGGACATCCTCTCGATGGAGGAGCTTCTGCGCAAGATCACCCGGTTTCGTTTCCACCGCGAAGCGCGCGTGATGCACATTCCCTTCGGACTGGTGGCGCTGCCGCTGGCGCTGCTCGAACCGCTGGCGCGAGGCTTGCTTCCAGTCACTGCGGGCCAACTTTCCAGCTTCCGCTCGGATGGCGCCATCGCGCCAAACTCGCTGTTTGAAGAACGCCGGGGGAAGCTGATGCCCGTGGATGAAATGTTGCGCCGTTGGGCGGATGGGGCGGCCGCGAACGCATGACGCCCGCAACGGCTGCAAGCCTCGAGCGCGAGTGCGACGTTTTTGTCCGCTACCTGGTGCGCGTCCGGCCGGACGCTTACATCCAGAAAAAATATGCGCAGGCACACAGCGTTTCCGCCGACTACACGGCAAATGCGGCTTTTGACCGTCTGCTGATCGCTCTGGCCTCTACCGCGCCCCTGGGCGCCAGCCTGGCGGATTCCTACGCTTCTCTCTTCGCGCGCTCTTCGGCACTGCGCAAAAAGCTAATTCTGCTGATGGCCATCCTGGAGAGCTGTTCGCCGGCGCATGGCTTCCTCGACGCGCCCGACCGCGCCTCGGTGCCGGGGCTCTGCTTGCGCGGCGCATTCCGCGGAGCGTTTTTCGCACTGCGGTGTCTGGGCTCAGCTGTGGTCCTGCTCCCACTGCAGTTGGTTCTCGGCGGCAGCGGAGGGCGCAGGAAATAGCTCAGCGATGAAGTCCGTACTTATCGTCGGCTCCGGGCCCAGCGGCGTCCATTTCGCGCTCTCCGTCCTGCGCAAGGGCTACGACGTCACCATGGTGGACGTCGGCTATCCCAAGCCCGCGGCGATCGAGCCGGCCATGAGCTTCCGCGCGCTCAAGGACCACCTCGACGACCCCGCCGATTATTTCCTCGGCGCGCGATTTCAGGGCGTCGTCCTCCCGCATCCCGGCCGCGAGTATTACGGCCTGCCGCCGAGCAAGGACTACGTTCTTCGCGTCCCTGCCGGTACCGAACACGCCGCGCACGGCTTTTCGCCCTTTTTCGGCTATGCAAGAGGTGGCGTCGCCGAGGTGTGGACCGGCGGCTGCTACCCCTTCAACGACGCCGAGCTGGCCGAGTTTCCCTTCGGTTACGGCGCGCTGGGTCCTTGCTACGGCGAGGTGGCGCGCCGCATCGGCATTTGCGGCGGCGAAGACGACCTGGCGCGCTTTTTTCCGCTGCATGAAAACTTACTCGAGCCGCTCGAGCTCGATTCCCACTCAGCGCTCTTGCTGGCGCGCTACGAAGAAAAGAAAAGCGCATTTCACGAGGAGCTGCGCTGCTACCTCGGACGCACGCGCGTTGCCGTGCTCAGCCGCGAGCAGGGTGGGCGGAACAAGTGCACCTATCTGGGGCGCTGCCTGTGGGGCTGTCCCACGGCCGCGTTCTATACGCCTTCGCTCACGCTCGCCGAATGTCTCGCCTTCCCGAATTTCCGCTATGTTTCCGGCCTGCGCGCCAGCCATTTCCGCCTGGATTCCCGCCGCCGGGCGACGCATCTGGTGGCCTTCCCGGCCGAAGGCGGGACGCCCGGCGAATTTCCGGTGGAAACGCTGGTGCTTGCCGCGGGCGCGCTGTCCTCGTCGCGGATCTATCTTGAATCCCTCTACCGGCACACCGGCGAAGCGCCTGAACTGCATGGTCTGATGGACAACCGGCAGATCCTGGTGCCATTCGTCAACCTGCGGCTCATCGGCCAGGCGCACAAACCGGAAAGCTACCAGTATCACCAGGTGGGTATGGGCATCGAGGTGGGCGCCCCGCGCGAATACATCCACGCGCAGGTGACCACGCTGAAGACCGGCATGCTGCATCCCATTATGCAGAGCCTGCCATGCGACCTGCGCACCGCGGCGTTTCTCGTGCGCAATCTGCATGCTGCGCTGGGGATCGTCAACGTCAACCTGCACGACACGCGCCGGCGCGGCAACCGGTTGACGCTCGCCGTCAGCGAGCCTGGCGCCCCGCGATTGGTGATGGACTACGCGCCTGCGGCGGGCGAGGAGGCGGTGATCGCGCGAGCCGTGCGCACTGTTCGCAGTGCTCTGGGAAAATTGGGATGCCTGGTGCCGCCGGGAATGAGCCATGTGCGGCCCATGGGGTCGAGCGTGCATTACGCCGGCACGCTGCCCATGTCCCGCACGCGCGGCGAGCACACCGTGTCGGAGACCTGCCGGAGCCACGAAGTGGAAAACCTTTTTCTAGTGGATGGAGCGACCTATCCCTTCCTCCCCGCCAAGAACATCACCTTTACCCTGATGGCCAACGCCGTGCGCGTGGCCGAAGCGGCGTTCTAGCAGGGTTTGGCGATTGCGCGGCTGCAAGTCAAGCTGAGTTCACCGGCGATCGGGGAACTGCTCAGGAAGATGCTTGTTTTCGGTACTGCACGGCATCGCGGGCGAACTGGGAACTCCACAGGAGCCGGCGGAGGCGAAGGACGCCTTTGATGTCTTCCCAAGCGGTACTGAAGATTTTCACGCGGCTGTCGTCGTCTTCGTTCCAGATGACCGGCATGTCCAGGATGCGGTAACCCTCTTTTTCGGCGAGCACGAGCATCTCGGTGTCCAGGAACCAGGCCTGGTCTTTGACCTGCGGCACAATGCGATCCACCACCTCGCGGGTCACCACCTTGAAACCGCACTGGGCATCGGAGAAGCTCGTCAACAACACCATCTTGATAAAGATATTGTAGAGCCGCGAAATCACTTCGCGTTTGAGCGAGCGCCGCACTCGCGAGCCGCGCATCAGCCGCGAACCTACGACGATGTCATAACCTTGCTCGAGGATGGCGCGCACCGCGCGCGGCAGCGCATCTAGTTCTGTCGATAGATCTACATCCATGTAGGAGACGATGTCCGCGTCGCTCTGCTGCCAGGCGTGGCGCAGCGCACGCCCCCGTCCGCGCTGGTCGAGGTGCAGGAAAATCACATCGGAGTGCTCAGCAGCCAGCGTCCGGCCCACCGCATCGGTGCCGTCTTGCGAGCCATTGTCCACGATCACCACGCGCCAGCGGTGAGGCAGCTTCTCCGCCAGAAAAGTGCGCAGCGTCTGCACGCTGCGCGCCAGCACATGAGCTTCGTTCAGGACGGGGATGACCACGTCGACGAGGAGTTCCCCGGGCTTGCGTTCCGAGAGCGGGTTCATCGCGGCGGCGCGCTCCCGCCTGGCTGGGTCTCGCTCAGCGGCCGCCAGGGGTTGGGAAGCCGCCAGATGCCCCAAATGACCAGGCCGGTGAACAGGAACAATCCCAGCGGGGAGGCGCCATCGGCCAGCGGTGGGTAATACTGGTTGGCGGTTTTGACCAGGGTGGTAAGCCAGGGCAACTCAAAGCCGTGCAGCAGGACCTTGACCATGGAGTCCAGCGGACTCTCCCGCACCATGGAGAGGCACCAGGTCTCCGCCACCGCTGCCAGCGCGACAATCCATGCCAGGGCGCGCGGCGCCTGCGCCAGCACTTCCGCCACCAGCAGGAACAAGAAGGGCACCGCGGGCACCATGTAGCGCACGCCGTCCTGCCACTGGTGGCGCACGGTGTAATGGATGCACGAGCAGAAAATCCACAGTGCGGCGAAGAATACCCAGGTGAAGAGCGTCGCCCGGCCCGGCAAGCGCGCCGTGCCGCGCCGCACCAGAACAACGTGGTAGAGCGCTAAAGCCAAGATCGGCGCGAAGACCAGCAAGCCGTAGAGCGGGTCGAACATCAGCCCCCACACCGCTTCCTTGAGCGGCCAGCCAAAGCCATGCGCGCTCTGATAGCCGGTGACCACCTGCTTGGGGAGATAGTACTGCGCCGGATACCACGGGCTGCCGAAGCAGTACCACTGCCAGCCCAGCATGAACAGGCCGGGGCCGAGCGCGCCGGCGGCATACCAGAGGGATTCAACCAGCGCGCTCCAGAATTTCTTGTTCTCCATCTCCATGGCCAGGGTAAACAGGCCGAGGATCAGCAGCGTGATCACGCCAGTGTAATCCGTCACTACCGCCCAGCCCGCCAGCAGGCCGGCCACAAGAGTCCGGCCATGCTTCTGCTCTCGCAGTGTTTCTTTGGGCCACCACAGAAGCGCGAAGGCGAGCAGCCCGAGGATGGTGACCATCAGGTTCTGGCTCATGATCGCGGTCCTGAAAAACATCGGTGTTCCCAATCCGAACAGCAGCGCAAGTCCCAGCGCCACACGGGGAGCGTAATGCATTCGCCGGAGCAATCGGAACATCACCACTCCACTGGCGGCCGTAAGCGGGGCCATGAAAAAGCCCGCGGTGAACAGCGCTGCCAGCGCCAGGCGTACATCGAGGCCGCGCTGGCGCACCTTCTTGTAGAACGCCTGGCGCATGCTGCGCTGCTCTTTGTATTCGGCTTGCACTTTTTCGTTTGCGGGGGCCGGGCGGACCGGTGCAACGCGCCTCACTATCGGGTAGGCCAGCGCGTAGGGTCCAGCCGCGAGGATGGAAACGCCGGGGTTGTTGCCCAGAAATGTGCCCCGCCCCGGAATAGTGATCAGGTCGGGGTGCAGGTCGGCGTATTCATCCAGGCGCACGGAATGCTTCTCCACAAGCGCCAGGGTCAGGTAGAGTTCGCGGACGACGAAAGGCGATACGTGCAGCAGGAAGATCACCCAGAGTGTCAGGAACAGCCGCACCTCCATGCCGGCGAGACTCATACGTCCCAGGAACGATGTTCCGGGAGGCTCGACCGTGGGGCCCGAAGCCGCGATCTGCTCAATTTCCGGTGCCGCGGGCATCAGACCACCCTCCGGTGTGCGCGCAGCCAGTTCAGCAACTGCAGGCCAAGGATCCACATTCCGAACACGCTCATCAGCAGACCAGCGGCAGCGAAGCCGGCCAGCGTGAGATTGGCGGCGCGATTGTCCATCTGCGGCCGGAGAAACCCAAAGGTATGTATACCCACCAGCATGCCTCGCAGGCGGCCAAGACGCGTGGACCCTTGCAGCACCTCGCCGGTCTGCGCGCTGATGTAATAGACCGTGTGCTGGGCATCGTCTGCCTCCAGGCGATAGGCAGGGAGTGAAGGGTGCTTGTATTCGCTGGTGTGTTCGCGGAGCAGCACCGGCGTGCGCCACGCGGCGGTTTGCTGGAGCGCGTCCGCGGCGATCTGCCCGGCAAGCTCCGGGGTGATCACGACACGGGCGCCATCAACCGAATTGATCAAGAAAACACCGGCGCCATTTGTTCCGATCTCATAAGCCAGCCTGCCGGGCAGCGCGCGGAAAGAAACGCTGGTCACCGGCAAGGGGTGGCCGGCAGCGGCTTCGGCGGCGGCGATGGCTTGCGGCACGCTCACCGCGACCTGCCGGTAGGGGTGGGAGTCGCGCGCGGGCGCCTCGCCCTGCTGCGCCACGCTCGGGGGCTGGGTATCGCGCAGCAGCGGGAGAATCATCACTATCCCGGTGAGGAACCAGAAAAATGTGAATAGGCCCACGCCCACGGCGAGCCATTTGTGGGTCTTGAAGACGAATCTCTGAAAAGTCATCAGTCCTCAACTACGTGCGTTTCAAAAATCTTGCGAAACTCGGCCCACCGCGCATGGTCAAACGAGCCGTCCGGCCGCAGGCAGTCGGCGGCGGAATAGGCCATGTAAAGAGCGTGGTGGGTGTTGTCGTGAGCGAACAGCGCCTGGCGGCCAAACAGCAACAGGCCCTCCATGCGCCCGGCATACTCGTCCAGCAGGCGGAGGCGCTCTTCGAAGCCGCGGCGATAAACCGGATAGGCATGGCCAATCCGCCGCGTCTCGACGTGGTGCACACGAGCCCGCACGGGCAGGCCCGCGTTCGCCATCCAGCCGCACAGTGCCCGCCCCATCTCTTCATCGCTCATCGCCCATTCAGGAGAGCCGGGGTCGGCGGGCAGTTCGGCGCAGAGCACGGTGAGTCCTTGTGGTTCCGCCGCGGCGCAGTAATTCTTGGGCTCGGAGAGCCGCGAAATGCGCACATCCTCCCCGGGGAAGTAGTGCGCGTCGAATTCGGTGAAGTGGTCCTGTTCGAGCACCAGGTAAATCAGAATCATGCCACGGTAGGCGAGCTCCGATGCGGCGAGAAGCACGTTGGCGGGAGCAGCCGGGGAAATCCCTTTTACCAGCGCCCCCAGCGGGAGCGTGGACCAGATGTGGTCGGCAGGCAAAAGTTGTTCGCTGCCGCCGCGCTCGAAGCGCACCGCGCGCGCTCGTCCGCCCGCGCAGTCCAGCCCGGTGACGCGCGCGCCGTGAATGAATTCGGCGCCGGCGTTTCGCGCCTCCTGGGCGATACGTTCACTGATCTGGCCGTAGCCCCGGCGGGGATAAAAAAAACGTCCGGCGCCGGGCTTCTTCAGTCCGGGGACGGCATTGGCCAGTTTGCGCAGGATTTTCCCGAACGAATTTCCGGAGACGCGGCGATTGGCCTGCGTGGCAGCCAGATCGCCGGGAGCCACGCCCCACAGCTTCCGCGCGTAAGGAAAATAAAATTCGCGGCAGATGGTGCGTCCCAGTCCGCGCTCCAGCACGGTGGCAAATGTCTCCGGCACGCCGTTGGGCGTTGGCGCGAACTTGCGCGCCATATCGCCGAGGACGCCGAAGGCAAAGCTCGGCGGCACGCGCAGCATCAGGTCCACCGGCTTCAACGGGAAGTGGATCCAGCGCCCGCCCAGGCGGATGCGGCCATGGCGCGGCCGGTCGAGCAAATCACTTCCCAGTAGCTCGCGCAGGTCGCCCAGGATGGCCGGGTCGCATGCCGGGTGCAGGCGGTGGCTGCCGAAATCGACGCGCATGCCCTGCACTTCAAAGCTGCCGGCATTGCCGCCCACGCCATCGCGCTGCTCGAGCAGCGTGACGCGCGCCAGACCGCGCTTGGCCACCTGCCAGGCCGCGCCCACACCGGCCGGCCCCGCTCCCAGAATGACCACGTGCGGGCGCGCGGCAGTGGAGGTGTGGCCGGATTCTGTGAGTGGCGCGGTCATGAATGCTGCGCTCCAGCTTGCTCATTTTCCGCCATGGAGCGAGGCGCTACTGCGACTCGAGGGCTCGCCGGTGCGGCAGCCTCCTCCTCGGCTCGATGGCGCGCCAGCAGGCGCTGCGAGCCGAGCGTCAAGAGCCCGGCCACCAGGCCGCCGACGATGATGATGGTCTGCCAGGCCAGGCCCACGGCGACAGTGAGCGCTGCGGGCGCGCCGAACGGTGCCAGCAGCGCCGCCAGAGCCGCCTCGCGCACTCCCAGACCTCCTTGCGTGAGCGGCGTGAGTGCGGCCAGTTTGGCCAGCGGCCAGGCCAGAAACCACAGCCGCAGCCGCAGGTGCAATCCGCACACCGCCGCCAGCACCGCGGTCAGCAGGACGAAGCTCGATTGCACCGTCACGCCGGCGCACAGCGCAAGGAAAACGTACTGTGGGCGCTGCCGCAGCGAGCGCCCCGCTTGCCTCAGCCGCGCCAACCGCCGGCGAAGTTTGAAGGGCGCCCGCCGCACGGGAAACAGCAGAATCAGACCCAGCACCGCCGCGCCGGCTGCCAGCGCGGTCAGCAACAGCGCGATGAAAACGCGCCGGCTGCGGGGTTCGAGTTGTCCCGGCAAGAGTAACGCACCGGCGCAGGACACCACGCCAAGCGCGGTGATGTCCAGCATGCGGTCGAGCAGGCTGCCAAGAAGGAAACCGGTGCGGCGGCGCGCCAGACGCAGCCCGATGCTGGCACGGATGACATCTCCGCCGACGATCGAGGGCAGGAAGAGCGTGCCGAAAAGCCCGCCGAAATAACACTGCGCGGCCTGCAGGTAACTGAGTTCCGCGCCCGCCAGGTTCACCATCATGCGGTATTTCATCACCCCGATGACGTGAGCGGCCATATATCCGCCCAGGACGGCGAGCCACAACCCGGGAGGGATGTTGCGCATTGCCGCCCACACTCGCTCCCGCGGAAGCACGGCGAATAGAGCAGCGAGAATGATGGCGCTTCCGGCGATACGCAACGCCACCGAACGCCAGCCCCGCGTCTTGACCGCAGCGCTCATTTCGATTTCAGCGTCAATCCGATCTTTGAAATCTGGTCGGCCAGCATCCCCACCGCCCACAATATGATCCCGCCCAGGATGCCGAGCAGGGCGACCGCGGAAACAGTGGCGTGGGTCAGGTCGTAGACCAGCTTGGCCAGTCCAGGCAGGAAAAATACCGCGCCGAGCGGGAGAAAGACGCGCAGCGGGTTGAAATACACCACCGTGCGCAGGATCAACATCAGGAACTGGTAGGCGTGCCGCGGGCGGATCTTCGACGCGCCCACGCGCTTGAAGTAATCGATGGGGTGGTAGTAGACACGGTAGTTGTTGTAGAGCAGCGCCAGGGTGATCGTCGTCGTGAACGAAAACCCGGAAGGCAGCAGGTGGTCGAACATGAACACCAGCGATTTCCGCAGCACGCGCAAGCCGGAGTTCAGGTCAGGGATGGGTTGCTCGGTGAGGAACGCGGCGAGGCGCGCCAGAAACCACTTGGCCGGGCGGCGCATCAGCGGGATGTGCACATTCTCGCTGATGCGCGCTCCCACCACCATGTCGTACTCACCGGCTTTCTCCAGCATGGGCGGGATGGCGGCGTCGGGATAGGTGCCGTCGGCGTCGGTGATCACGATCCATTCGTTCTGCGCCACGCTGATGCCCGCCTTCAGCGCTGCGCCATAACCCCGGTTGTAGGGGAATTGCACCAATCGCACGCCCTGGCTGCGCGCGACCGCGGCGGTGCCGTCGGTCGAGCCGTCGTCCACCACAATGATTTCGTGCGGCCAGCCGTTCGATGCCATCACCTGGCGGAGGTTTTCGATCTGCGGGCCGATGGCCTTCTCTTCGTTGAACGCCGGGATCACGATGGACACGGGGAACTTCCCCGCGCCAACCATGCTCTCCAGCGTGGCGCGCTCCATCACCGCCGGCGGTGCATCTGTCCTGGCCATCTCGCCGTTGCGCTCCCTACTTCGCGGCCGGGGTCTCTGCCGACCGGCTCACGAAAATAATGCCATCGCCCAGTGTGCCGCGGAACTGCCGGACAATCGAGAACTCCGTGCCCAGGGCGTTCCAGACCTCGGGTTGCCGCGCCTGGACGTAAGTCCGCGACCAATAAATCATCCACGCAGCCTTTCCGGGCACCCGTGCGGCCTCAAGCTGTGCGCGCGTCTCCACCGCCGTCCAGTCTCTCCCGTAATACTCCCGGTAGGGAAAGATGGCCAGTCCCGTGAGCATCACCGGCTCGCCCGGCTGCCGCTGCGCGTCTACGAACTGCATGGCGCCCTGAAAATCCTGCTTGGGATAAATATACGCCGCGCGCAACGGCCAGAGCGAGGCGGCCAGCATCAACAGCCCCAGCGCCATGCCCCAGCGCGTTCCCGCTTCCGGGCTTTTTTCAAAGAGTCTGGCGGCAAGCGCGCCGCAAGCCAGTGCTCCCCGCGCCAGCAGCAGAAAACCGAAGCCAATGGAGAAAAAAAAGAATCGCGGCCACAGGTTTTGCTTCACCACCAGCAGCGAGATCAGCGTGAGCAGGCCCGGCAACACCAGCAGGGTCGCAGCCAGGCGGTTCTCTCTCCAGACACTCCATAAACCAGCCAGCAGGAGCAGCGCAGCCGCGGCGAGCGCCGCCACTCCCGCCAACCGCCCGGCGCCAAGTCCGCGCGCAGTTTCCAGGAGCATCCAGCCCGGATTGTTCCACTCCGTGCGCATTGCCGGAACGCCACCTCCCATGCTGCGGTTCAGCAACGGCGGCAGGATGGGCGCATAGAGTAGTAACGTGACGGCTCCCCCCAGGGCAAATCCGGCCAGCGGGTGCAGTACCTGCTGGCGAGAGACGCCTTGCCCGGCGCGAACTTGGCCCGCCAGGAGGCCGAGAAAAATGATCCCATGCGCCGCGGCGACGAGTCCCATGGTCAGATGCGTGTACATCCCCAGTCCCACGACCAGCCCGTAAAGCAGCCAGAGTCTCATGCCACTGGGCGCCTCGCTGGGCCGCCGCGAGACACCATCGAGGAACAATGTAGTCGCTAGAAGCGTCCAGAATGCCAGCCCGGTGTACCCCCGCGCGTTTTGCGAAAACCAGACGTGGTTGTAGGAGACCGTCAGCAGCGCGGCGGCCAGCATGGCTTCGCCTTGCGAAGCCATGCGCCGTGCCAGTGCGTATAACGCCGGCACACAGGCTGTTCCGAAGAGCACGGCAGGCAGGCGCAGCGACCAGATGTGGTCTCCAAATGCGAGGATGGAGATCCGCGCCAGCAGAGAATAAAGCAGGTGCTGGTTCTTGCTCGTATAGCTGGTCAGGATCTTCAGGAACGGTTGGCGCACCGACTGCACCAGGGTGGTCATTTCGTCGTACCAAAGCTGCTGGTCGAGCCTAATGAGGCGCAGGATAAGGGCCAGCGCGGTCAGGCCAGCCAGCCACAACCATGGCCGGGATAGGCCCTGCTCGGAAGGAGGACTTTGCTCGCTTGCCATTCGAGGTGGCCTGTCCGTTGTCACGTTTTCGATGGTAGCCTGCATGGAGAACGGTTTTGCCGGTGAAGACACACGGATGCTCATCGGCCCGCGTCAATAGAGCACGATAAGGGCAACCATCCGGCGCTCCCCGCAAATGGCCCTAAAACATTGATAAAGGGAATTTTACAAGGACCATTAGGCTCAAGGAAAGGAGATTTATGCCGCAAGTAGATACGTAGAAACTGCAAAACTTTGCACTCGCTTCATGTTCCAGAAAACTCGCCATTCGGAGTCCGCGCGGCGGACTCAGAAGGACGAGGTAAACTGTTCTGCCCGAGCTGAGATCCTTCTGCTAAGAACCGAAAATCTGGCTGATTTTCTTGGCCAGCTCGAGATCATTGCGGGTCACGCCGCCGGCATCGTGAGTCATCAGATCAATGGTGACCCGGTTCCACACATTGGACCAGTCGGGATGATGGTTCATGGACTCGGCAACCAGGGCCACGCTGGACATGAAGCCCCAGGCGTGTACGAAATCCCGGCAGGTGAAGAGGCGGTGCAGCTTGCCCTCCTTGTAGCTCCAGCCAGCCAGGCTTGGAAGCTCGGCGGCGATTTCCTGTTCGGTGAGTTTCTGTCGGGCCACGAGATCTCCTTCTTTGCTCCCGCACCCCGATGGCACAGCGACGACGCAGTGTCTCGCGGCACAGCGAAAGGTGTGCCCCGGCGCGCGCGGGAGAGCTGAGCGCATTATGGCCATTCGCGCCGCTGCGGGCAAGTTTTGCGAGGCAGCGCGAATTCGGTTGAACGGAGTGCGCTCTATCCCTTATCGTATCTACTGGACGCGCTTGCGAGTCCCGCATCGGAGGTCTCTGACACCCGGCGGCTCGATGGGCAACGGAGAGGATTGTGAAGAAAAAGATCCGGGTGGTGCAGTACGGAGTCGGCCCCATCGGCGCGGCGATTGTCCGGCTGATGCGAACCAAGCAGGCCATTGAAATTGTGGGCGCCATTGATAAGGACCCGGCCAAGGCCGGAGTCGACCTGGGACAACTTGTTGGTGCTCCCGATGCGCCCTGGGGTGTTGCCATCTCCGCCGCTGGCGCGGGAATCTTGGCTGACGGCGTGGACCTGGTGACGCATTGCACCTCGTCTTCGCTCAAGGATGTCGCCGGGCAGTTGCTGGAGTGCATCCAGGCAGGCTGCTGCGTGGTCTCGACCTGCGAGGAGCTCGCTTATCCGTTCCACAAATATCCGGAGATCAGCGCGCGGCTTGACTCCGAAGCCAAAGAATGGGGAGTGGCGGTGGTGGGCACGGGCGTCAACCCCGGCTTCGTCATGGACAAGCTGGTGCTGACCCTGGCCGCCACGGCCCAGCGCGTGGACATGGCCCGCGCCATCCGCATCGTGGATGCCTCGCATCGCCGCCAATCTCTTCAGAAAAAGATAGGTGCGGGGATGAGCCCCGAGGAATTCCGCTCCCAGGTGGCTTCCGGTGCAATCAAGCACCACGGACTGCCGGAGTCCCTGTCCATGGTCGCCGATGGGCTGGGATTTGAGCTGGACGACATCATCGAAAAGATCGAGCCGGTGATTGCGGGCGAGCGAATCCAAACCGAGTTCCTGACCGTCGAGCCCGGTCAAGTATCCGGCGTGCACCAGATCGCACGCGGGATTTCCGGCGGCAAAGACAAGATTTACCTCGAGCTGAAGATGTACGTTGGCGCGGGGAGCTCGAGCGATACGGTCGAGCTGACTGGCGAACCCAACATTACCGTCACCGTCCCCGGCGGTACACACGGCGACGTGGCTACCGCAGCGCTGGTAGTCAATGCCATTCCCACGCTGCTCGATGCCAGCGCCGGACTGCGCACCTCGCGCGACCTGCCGCTGTGCTATTTCCCGCCGAACGCCCAACCGTAAGAGTCTTCTAAAAAAGTAAGAGCAAGCGGCTGGCCCATCCTGGTCGCAAAGGGACCAGTGTTCGTAGCGCCGGCGCTACGTCAATCCTTTTGCCAAAATTTCGCGACCGCGGAGTAATCGAGGTCTTCTTTGGCTGCGCCGCGGACCGCGCTGTAGATTTCGCGCGCCGCGGCTGTCGCCGGCAGCGCCACGCCGAGCTGGTTGGCCAAATCGAGCGCCAGGCCCAAATCCTTGTGCATCAGCCGCAGCGGAAAACTCGGCGCGTACTTTCGCTCCAGGATCAGCGGTGCCTTCACATCCAGCACCGGCGCCCGCGCCATGCTGGCCTGCATTACTTCCACCAAACGCTGGCCTGGAATCCCAGCACCCTGCACCAAAGCAAGCGCTTCGGCCAGAGCGCCCACCTCCAACGCCAGAATCAAATTCATCCCCAGCTTGACCGCCTGGCCGGCGCCCGAGCCGCCCAACTGGAAAAACCGCTTGCCCATCGCATTCAGCACCGGTTGGACGCGCGCCAGCACTTCGCTCTTTCCCCCAACCATGAAGACCAGTTCCCCTTTTTCCGCGCCCCACGTGCCGCCAGTCACCGGCGCGTCCAGGCACTCGGCGCCGCGCTCGGCGCAGGCCGCAGAGATGCGCCGTGCCAGCGCCGGAGAAACCGTGCTGGAATCCACCAGCACGCTGCCGGCACGCAAACCGGCCAGCGCCCCGTCCGCGCCCCATAGCACGCTTTCGAGCGCCGGCGGGTCACTGACGATAGTGAATAGGACATCGGCGCTCGCCGCCGCTTCCCGCGGCGTGCGGGCAACACGCGCCCCGCTGGCAACTAACTCCTCCGCGCGGCTCGCTGTCCGATTCCACACCGTGAGCGGGAATCCCGCCTTCAAAATGTTTGCCGCCATGGCCCGGCCCATCAGACCCAGCCCGATAAATCCCACAGACGTCATCTCATGCCTCCCCTTTGCGCCTCTGTAGCGCTCCTGCGCGGCGCAGAAAAATTACAGAGGAACAATATAGCGTTCCGGAGTATGAGCGCAAAGGAAACTGCGAAAGGGAGCTAAGCTTTCTCGGGGTGATTGCGGAGTCGGAGAATATCGGAGGATTCCGGAGTCGCGGCTGAGACCGCTCCAAAGGGATCGACGGACGCCGGCTTCTGCTCTGCCGCCGCCTGTTCTTCGAGGCGCATCACGCACTGGTAGGGGATTTCCCAGCGAAACGTCTGCACCCGCCCGCGCAGCACGTATTGCTCTTCCAGGAAAATGGACCGGCCGGAATCGGCCACCAGCCGGGCGGTGGCTGGCAGGGTGATGTCGCCGGCGCGGTAATGCACACCCACACGCTTGCCGAGAAGGTTCGCGTAGCGCGCCATAGTCGGACGCTAGTCTGGGGAAGGGCGGGAAAATGGTCAATAGTACGTTCGGATGGTACGGAGAGAAGTTGTTGAAAACCTTCTAATCCCAATGATTCTAATGAGATCCGCTGCCGTGGACGCGGCCTCCCGCTGCTGCCGGCGCCGCCGCTGGTGACGCGTCCGGCTTGAGCCGCAGATCGGCCGTCCCCATCAGGACCAGAGCGGCAACGGCGCCAAACGCCAGAAATGCGTACACCACCGGCATCGCCCAGCCCAGGACCTCGCCGGGCGCGGCCGCATAGGGATAAGACAGTTGCCAGGCGAGCAAGCCCGCCAGAATCCCCGCCAGAGAAGCCAGCAAGCAGCTGCCGTCCCACACGGTCAGAGACTTCTTGCAGCCGGGACACTCGAAGTCGTCGGAGAAGGCTGCCACGGTTGCGGGAGAAACCACGGTCAGGCAACTGGGGCAAGTGCGGATGGACATCCATTCACCTCGCGTGAAGGCACCCGAAGATAGCGCAAGCCGGAGCCGGTTGCCAAGCGCCTAGCGGGCAGCAGAGGCGGAGGGCAACAATGCGAACTCGACGCGTCGCAGGATGGGGTCAATGCGGTCCACGCGCACGCGGACGCGATCACCCAGACGCCACACCTTGCGGCCACCGCCGGCGGAGATGGCCCGGTCTCGCTCGCGGTAGTAGCAGCGCTCGCCCGCCAGTTCTTCGATTGCCGCCATGGGTACCAGGCCTTCGACGAACAGGTCCAGCAGCTCGACGTAGAATCCCCACTTTTGCGCGCTGATGACCAGCGCCTCGAACTCCTCGCCCAGATGCTGCTCCATGAATTGCGCGGTCTTCCATTCCACCAGTTCGCGCTCGGCGGCGTCGCCGCGCCGCTCGGCCTCGCTCGATTCCACGGCAATTTCGTCCAGCTCGGCCGGGCGATAAGGGCCGGGCCGCGGAGCGTGGTCGGCGCCGCGTGGATGTGCCGGGGCGTGACTGGGCGCCGGCGCAGCGGGATGCTCCAGCGCCCACTTCAACACGCGATGAACGATCAGGTCGGGATATCGCCGAATGGGCGAAGTGAAATGCGTGTAGTCGCTCGCTGCCAGCGCGAAGTGGCCCAGCGGCTCGGGGGTGTAACGCGCCTGCTTGAGAGACCGCAACATCAGGTAAGAGAGAATGCGCTCCTCGGGTTTCCCGGCGATCTTGCGCGTCAAGTTCTGGTAGTGCTGCGGACGTATGTCGAACTCAGTTTTCCCTGGCACGGTCACAGTCATGGGCCGCCCCCGGCCGTAGCCGCCGCGCTTCGCTCCGCGCGGCGGTGCAGGCACGCGGCCGTGCCGCACGGGGATGTTCTCGATGGACAGGTCGGAGACGCCCAGCGAATAGCCGAAGGCCGCGGCGATCTCTTCGAACTCCAGGACCTTCTTGGGGTCGGGCTTTTCATGCGCGCGGGTGAGCGAGCCGAGCCCGCGGCGCTCCAGGTACGCCGCGACCGCTTCGTTTGCCGCCAGCATGAACTCCTCGATGAGGCGGTGGGCAATGTTGCGCTCGCTACGCAGGATTCCGGTCATCCGGCCCAGCTCGTCGAACTCCAGCAGGGGCTCGGGCAGGTCGAAGTCAATTGCTCCGCGGCGCGTGCGCCGGGCGTTGAGCAGCAGCGCCAGCTCCTTCATGGCACGGAAGTCTTCCGCTAGGGCGGAGTAGCGCGCGGTCATTTTCGCGTCGCCTTCCAGCACTTTATTCACGTTGGTGTAGGTCATACGCTCGACCGAGCGGATCACCCCGGCCGCAAACTCGACCGCGGTCACCTCGCCCGCGCTGTTCAGCTCCATCAGGGCGCTCATCACCAGGCGGTCCACCTGCGGGTTGAGCGAGCAAATGCCGTTGGAAAGCTCGACCGGCAGCATGGGTATGGCGCGGTCGGGAAAATAGACCGAAGTGCCGCGCAGGTGGGCTTCGCGGTCGAGGGGCGTCGCGCGGCGGACGTATTGGGCCACATCGGCGATGTGCACCTGCAGATTCCAGCGTCCGCCAGGACGCCGTTCGACGTAAACGGCGTCGTCGAAATCCTTCGCCGTCTCTCCGTCAATGGTGACGATGGGGAGTTGCCGGAAATCGCGGCGGCCTTCCAGCTCCGCGGGACGCACCTGCTGCGGCGCCTGCTGCGCTTCGGCGAGGACTTCGGCAGGAAACTGGTGCGGCAGGTGGTGCTTGCGCAGGATGATTTCGACGTCCACGCCCAGATCGCCGGGACGTCCCAGGATTTCGATCACCCGCCCCGCTGCCAGCACGCCGCTGTGCGGGAAGCGCGTCAGCTCGACATTTACGATCGCACCGTCGAGTTCTTCGAGGCGCGTTTGCCGCCGCGAAGTTGCCGCACTGGATTCCTCGAGCCCGTGCTTGGCGCGAAGCTCTGGCGTCAGCTCGGCACCAGGCGGGATGATGATGTCCTGCTGGAGACGTGCCTCGTAGGGGCGCACCACGTTGCCGCGCGACCCGTACTGGAAGATGCCGACGACGGTGGCATGCGCGCGGTCGAGCACGCGCACGATGCGCGCTTCCGCGCGGCCCTCCGTCTTTCGCCGCTCGATGCGCGCCAGAACGCGGTCGCCATGCATGGCATCGCCCAGCGAGTCGCGCCCGATAAACAGGTCACCCACCACGCCGGGAACCGGCCGGTCAGGGACCACGAAACCATAGCCGTCGCGATGGACTACAATCCGCCCAGAAACCTGGTTGGGGTCGGAAGAGGCAGCGGAGCTCGCTCGCTGAGGCCGTTCTCCACCATCAGCTCTCTTTTCTCCCTTTTTATCGGACCGGTGTGCGGCGCTGGGGCTGGCGGGTTCATCGGAATGCTTTCGCTGGCCGGCCAGGCGGTAGCGTCCCGGGCGCGGCTCCTCAAGCGCCTTGTGGCGATCGAGCTGGGCGATCATCTTCTTCAGTTCGCGGCGGCCGGCGTGGTGCAACTTAAGCCCTGCGGCGATTTCTCGAAGGCTCGCAGCCTCGCTCTGCTTGGCAAGAAAAGCAAGGACATCCCCTTCGCTTACTTCAGCATGGCCGGCGTGATTGCGTTTGTTGGACATCTTGGTGGAAGGGATGGTGGACCGCCGGTGCCTGGAGGCAGATTCCACATCCCGCTGACATTCTATGCCATCTGCGGGTGCGTACCAGCGACAAGCCTACGGCGGAGGGAAAGGGTCTGGCGGAAGGGGCACTCCAGCGCGCAACTTTTTTCTCCGGCCTGCCGCACTCTAAGGTCATCGGGCCGCACGTCGTCATTGTGTTTGCCCGCTTCCACACTGTTTAAGGCGGGACACGCCCGTAAGCGCACGTTTCGCCGTTAACCCCTGAGAATTCAATCGTCTCGGACTGGCCCCCAGACTGCTTTTTGCTGCAACGGCGGCAGCGAGCGGTCAGGAGGCAACGATGCGGCGGACAACAACCGATTCGGAATCCGGGCTTTCCGGCTTCCCGAGCACAGAGAAAGGTACAAGGCTGGCGGCGTTGCTCCTGTTGGTGGCAGCAGTGTTGTTTTTGGTGCTGGTGGCCAACGCAAGCGCCCAGCAAACCCCTGCGAAGAAAACAGCGCAAACCAGGCGCCCCGAGCGGCGCATCGTGGTGAGCATTCCGGACCGCAAATTGGCCCTGCTCGAAGACGGCCGCGTGGTGAAGATCTATTCAGTGGCGGTAGGCGCTGCCGACACCCCTACACCTTCCGGCGAATTCCGCATCACCACCCGCTTGGAGAACCCCACGTGGTATTGGCCGCACATGGTCGTGCCGCCGGGCAAAGACAATCCGTTGGGCACGCGTTGGATGGGGCTGGGAAAGGCTGGCTTCGGTATCCACGGGACCAACGCACCTACTTCGATTGGGAAAGCTGCCTCCCACGGCTGCATCCGCATCGGGCGGCGCGACCTGGAAGAGCTCTTCGCCAAAATGCGCGTGGGCGACGTGGTCGAGTTCCACGGAGAGTCATCCGCCGAGCTGGCGCAGATCTTTGGCGGCGAATTGCAAGCTTCGGCAACGCGCGGTGACGCGCTGCAGGTCGCCGCGCTCACTTCGGTCTCCGCCGATCGCGCGCGGAACTGAACGCGCCGGCCAAGAAGGAGAAGACCATGGAAAACATTCTGGCAATCGCAGGACTGGCAAGCATCGCGGGGCTCTCGCTCCTCGCCGCGCTGTTCACCACCTGGCTCTTCCTCGAATCATTCTTCCTGGTCTGGGAGGGCTCCGGAGTTTGCCGCCCGGCCGCGCCGGCGCTGGTTCGGGAAACTTTTCACGCGAAAACTTCTCAGGCCGCAGGGCCTGAAATCTAACTACAGGGAGAGAACATGCTTGCGCTCAAGTACGTGTTGTTGTTAGGCGGCTTCGGCCTGTTCATCGTGGCCGTGGCCATCGTGATGTTCGACATCTACCAGGAGGCCGAGCGCCGGCGTTTGTTGGCGCGCGGCGAGCTGACCGATCGACCGGCGCGGGTGATTCGCTGGCAACCTGCGGGGAAGCTGGCGCTGCTGGCATTGCTGCCGCTGGTCGCCAGCCAGGGCATCATCGTGGTACCCAGCGGGATGGCCGCGGTGCGGGTCAGCGAGTTCTCCGGGCCGCGTCCCGGAGCACTGTTTGCGGGCGCGCACCTGGTCTTCCCGCTGGTGGACAGCGTGGCGCTCTACGACGTGCGGGAAAACATGTTCAACACCCTGGCGTCTGAAGAGCAGGGCAAGAAAACCGAAGTGCTGAAAGTGCAGTCCAAGGAAGGCTTGATCATCGGCCTGGCCGTCGCCGTGCGCTACCGGCTGGACTCTCGCCGCCTCGACTACATTCACGGAAACCTTCCTCAGCCTATCGAGGAGCAGATCATCGCGCCGGTGGTCTCCAGCGCCTTCCGCCAGTTTGTTCCCAGTTACCTGGTGAGGGAAGTTTTCGCCAGCAAGCGTGAAGAGCTTCGCAAGCGCGCCTCCGACTTGATCGTCGCGCGGCTGGCCAGCGACGGCATCGAGGTGAAGGAAGTCATCCTGCGGGACACGCTTCTGCCGCCGGAGTACGCCAAGGGCCTCGAAAGCCTGTTGCTCAAGGAACAGGAGAGTGAGCGCCTGACGTTTGACATCGAGATCAAGCAGAAACAGGTGCGCACCGCGGAGCTCGAGGCCGAAGCGCTGAAGGTCCGCCAGATTAAAGCGGCGGAAGGCCAGGCGGCCACGCGCATTCTCCAGGCCAAGGGCGAATCGGAGGCCATGCAGTACACCCTGCCGCTCAAGCAGAAGCAGATCGAGCAGTCGCGGCTGGAGGCCGAAGCGCGCAAGGAGACCACGATAAAAAATGCTCAAGCCTCCGCCGAAGCCAAGGTAATTGACAGCCGGGCGGAACTCGAGCGGCTCAAGCTGCTGGCCGAGGCTGAGGGCAACCGCATCCGGGTCACCGCCTCCGCCGATGCCGAACGGATGAAAATGGAGGCGCTGGTCCTGAAGCAGAACCCGCTCCTCATCCAGAAAATCATCGCCGAGCGGCTCTCCGATAAACTCCAGATCATGATGGTGCCTTCGGATGGAAAATACTTCTTCGCGAACGATGTCCTACGGGGTATGGGCAGCGCCATGCGTCCGGAGGAAAGGGAAGACCCGCCCGCACCGCGCCAGAAAGACCGTCCCTAAGTTTCTGCCGGCAGACCGCCTCCGGGTGGCTCCGCTCCTCCGCCGCAGGCCCCATGCGGGCCTCATGGAACCACCCGGAAGGCGGGAACACCGATGAGTGCTCTCCCGCCGGGGTAGTGGGCCAATCTCCGGATAACGCGTTATATGTCCAGTTGAAAGTGATTCGCCAAAACTTCCCACAAGGGCGTTTATCAGGACTTGACCATCAGGAGTAGGATTGGCTTATAAACGAGATCATCTGCGATCCTCAAGAACCGTTGGCCTTACTGCCGTGTTGCGTCTTGGCGAACCACGCGAGTAAGATGCATCGTGCTGATTGCGGATGACGACTCTGGGATCTTTGACCGGGGCCGAGAATTCAAGCGAAGCCCAGCAGCTCTGACGTGACCCCCTTCAATGATTCCCGATGCCCGAATTATCTGCATATTCGGCGATCTCAACTTAGGAGACTACGATGGCTAAGAACATTGTTTTAGTCCACGGTGGCTTTGTGGATGGCGCTGGCTGGGAGGGCGTCTACAAGATCCTGAAGAGGGACGGCTACAATGTCAGCATCGTCCAGAATCCTACGATATCGCTGGACGACGACGTAGCAGTTACCAAACGAATTCTTGCAGCGCAGGACGGACCTGCAATTCTCGTCGGCCACTCCTATGGAGGGGCGGTGATCACTGAAGCCGGAAACGATTCAAAGGTTGCAGGGCTCGTGTACATCACCGCGTTCGCTCCGGACAAGGGCGAGTCCGTGGCCACGCTTATTAAGGATCCGCCGCCCGGCGCCGCCGTACCGCCGATACTGCCGCCGCAAGACGGCTATTTGTTCCTCGACAAGGCGAAGTTTCCCGCCTCTTTCGCGACCGATGTAGACGCAGAAAAAGCCGCGTTCATGGCCGACTCCCAAGTCCCGTGGGGCGTGGCGGCTCTTAGTGGCACTATTAGCGAACCGGCGTGGAGGGCCAAACCTAGCTGGTACCTGATCGCCACCGACGACAGGATGATCCCACCTGACGCCCAGCGTGCGATGTCCAAGCGGGCGGGCGCCACGGTCGTTGAGGTCAAGGGCAGCCACGCCATCTATGTATCGCAGCCTGGGGCCGTCGCAAAGCTTATCGAGGAGGCCGCCAGAGGCGCGAAGGCGACAGCGAAGTAAATCCCCAGGGGGCTGGCCCGCCCTTCCTCAGTTTTTCTTGGGTGGGTTGCTCACATTTCTGATCACGTACAAACCTGGAGTCAGGAGCGTCTTATGCTCACGCCTTGTGCGCGAGGCGGTGTTTTGGCGCGCGTCCTTCGTAGTCGCGTGGTAGGCTAACTCCCGAGAAGTCGGCTTGTAGGAAGTGATCTCCGCGCTTGGCATCGACTCTGGACGGATTACGGCGTAATCGGAAGTTATTCCGGGCCAGAAGTCCCGATCTGGGACGTCACCGTGGCTTCGATGACCCTATTTCACTTTGACGTATAGTCGGCGAACCGAAAAGTGACCCACTACCTGCCGAAGCTGCGCGTTCACCCTGCGAGGCATTGCGATTAATGTGTAAGCAGAGGAGAAGTACAGGGTGACGCAAAGGCTGCGCAGAGCCCTGCGCACGATCCTCCGCCCCCCGGGTCCGCAATCCGGCTGGAGGTACTCAGGAGCCCTAAGGGACCGGGAAGAATGGAAAGTACAAGACTGTTTCGCGGCCTGCTTTTCGGGGAATTCTGCCGAAGGGTACCGGGTCAATTTCGGAGCAGCGCGTTATACGGCCGAGGGGATTGCTTCCGGGTGCGCCGTCATCTGCCCGCAGTCAGTGGCAAGCACCTTCCAACTTCTCACGAAGGGAGTTCACTTCTCAGAGAGCGTCGAGCCGCGGTCGCAACCAGAGCATTCAACCCACCAGGAGAGGGCTATGGGTATGGAGAGGATTGCGAGTTGCTTAATGCACCCCTCTGGTACTAGAATCGCCCGCACCAATTAGGCCCACAATCTGGTTCTCAATCAGGAGGGGACATGAAGGCAAGAACGATCGTGCTGACTCTGGCTCTGTGCTTTGTTGGAGTCGCAGTGTGCTTCGCTGCCGACGCACAGATGGGCACCTGGAAGGTGAACGAGACCAAGTCCAAGTTCAGCTCCGGGGCGCCGAAAAACACCACGGTTGTCTACGCGGCCGCGGGCGACAACGTGAAAGTCACGGTGGATGGCATCGACGGCGACGGTAAACCGATACACCACGAGTGGACGGGCAAGTACGATGGCAAAGACTATCCGGTGACCGGCGATCCGAACTCAGACGCGCGGTCGACCACGAAGGTCAACGACCGTACGTTGACGTGGGCCGCCAAGAAGAACGGCAAGGTCTTTCTTACCGGTCGCATTGTCTTGGCGGCTGACGGTAAAAGCCGTACGGTCACCGCGAGCGGAACCGATCCGAAGGGCAATAAGGTCAGCTGGACCGCGGTGTACGACAAGCAGTAGTGGGAACTCCCTGTGCTGCGTTGACGTCAAGACGAAGTTCTGGACGAATCGTCGGCTATTCGGGAATTATCGCCGGACCTGATTGGGCCGGCGGTCACATGGGCGTATAGATGCTGCACGAATATTTGGCCCATCCCTCCTGAAGGATCTGTCTGGGAGTGAATCGGGGAAGGGAATTCGGGCGTGGCCGAGTGTTGGCGTCGCCAGTGGTCAGTTGTCATGCAGAGCCGCCGCAGGCGACCGCGTCGCGATCGCGCGCCGCGTGAATCTCAGCCTGGCGGCTATTCTTCACCAAGTAAGCCGTTTAGTGCTCCCCGTTGTCAAGACAGAATTTAATGATGTTTAAGAGTAAGTCTTTTTGCCGTTGACGTTTCGTCGCGCGATTTTTTAATTTCACTTTATGCCGCTTCATAAACTTCCAGCGGCGTTTTGTAATCCAGCGACTGATGTTGCCGCTTCGTGGCGTGGTCAGCGGTCGATGACGGCCATATTCCCTTCGTCGTGGCGCTCGCCGGCGGCCGGCGTGAGGTTGTTCAGCCGTTCGATCTGCTCGGCGCTCAGCTCGATGCGGTCGGCGGCTGTGTTCTCCTCGACGCGGGCGACCCGCTTGGTGCCGGGAATCGGAGCGATGTCGTCGCCCTGCGCGAGCAGCCAGGCCAGGGCGATCTGTGCCAGTGTTGCACCCGCCTCGGCGGCAACGGCCTCGACCTCGTCGACGATGCGCAGGTTGCGCTGGAAGTTCTCTCCGGTGAAGCGCGGGTTGGTCTTGCGCCAGTCGTCGGCGGCAAGCTCGTCGGGCGAGCGGAGCTTGCCGGTGAGGAAGCCGTGGCCGAGCGGCGAGTAGGGAACGAAGCCGATGCCCAGCTCGCGCAGCAGCGGCAGCAGTTCGGGCTCTGGGTCACGGGTCCACAGGGAGTACTCCGTCTGGAGCGCGGCGACCGGGTGCACGGCATGGGCGCGGCGGATCGTAGCGGGGCCGGCCTCGGAGAGGCCGATGTGGCGGATCTTGCCCTCGGCGACCAGCTCGGCCAGAGCGCCGACGGTCTCCTCGATGGGGGTCTTCGGGTCGACCCGGTGCTGGTAGTACAGGTCGATGTGGTCGGTGCTGAGCCGCTTCAAGGAGCCCTCGACCGCGGCGCGGATGTTCGCCGGGCTGCTGTCGAGGACGCCGGGGCCGCCACCGGAGTGCGAGACTAGGCCGAACTTCGTCGCCAACACCACCTGGTCGCGGCGACCCTTGATGGCCTGGCCGACCAGTTCCTCGTTGGTGTAGGGGCCGTAGATCTCGGCGGTGTCGAGGTGCGTGACGCCCAGGTCCAGCGCCCGGTGGATGGCGCGAATCGACTCGGCGTCGCTGCCTGCCCCGATGTTGTAGTAGCCGGACATCGACATGGCGCCGAGTCCTATGCGGGAGACGTCGAGTCCTCCGATCGAGATGTGCTTCATGGCAATATGTCTCCTTTCTTTGAATGATTGCGGCCGCGGCTTCACCAGCTAGGCGGTCTCATCGACATCGGCGTGAACCGCCTATCCGCCCGAGCATGCATGGCACACCCCCATCGACTCGCGATTCGCGTTATCCCTTTAAGCGGGGTCGCGGATGCTGCATGAAGAACTCCCACATCACGCTGGTGGCGTTGATTTCACGCGTCGTGCGGCCAACCAACCATTCCGGCAAGGGCTTGCCGCCCGGCCAGGTATGGCCACCGCCCTCGACTGAATAGAGAATCACGTCCGCATTCTCAGCGCAGTTCGCATAGGCGAGACGGCGAACGCTCGCAGTGATTCGAGTGTCGCTGGGGTCTCCCTTACATTGGTTTCGTCGCTCGACACGGGCCGTCCAATCCTGAATATCCGGAAACAGTCCGGGGGAGATCGGCGATGACCCGCCGTTGTAGGGGGCAAGTGGGTCGGCCGTGCCATGAAACGCCACCGTCGCCACCGGCCTGGAATCCCCACACCGATCCACGGGCAAAAACGCTTGTGCAGCCGCCACGGCGCCGACCGCCGCGATGCGGTCGGACAGTCTGCACGACAACGCGAACGCCATGCCCCCACCATTCGACAGTCCGTCCGCATAGATACGCGTTGGATCGATGTTGTACTCAGCTTGCAGCTCGTCGATCAAATCGGAAATAAAGCTGACGTCCCGTCCCAGACTGCGTGGCCCCATGTGCCAGGCTTGTGGACCTGGGCGGAATCCACCCCAAAAGGCGCCGCTTCCAGCCGGGTAAACGACAAGGAAGCCGTGCTCATCGGCCACCTCGTTCCAACGGCTTATGTGCATTTCAACCGCAGGCCATGTCCCCCTGCCGTGCATGCTGATGACCAATGGCGTTGGCTTCGACCGATCGTAGGTTTTTGGCACGTACAGCAGGTATCGGCGCGTCACACCCGACGAGATAATGGTTCCATTGGTCTTATCCTCGATGGAAGTCCACGCCAAAACCATCACTAAGAGCGCCACCGGAAGGCCGATGACGATCGTCAGTACACCGAGGATGATCTTTTTCCTTTTACTTTTCATGTCTGGACTGGAATTTCCGATTTCAGTTTTGCGGTTGTACACTGGGCGCCTTCTTTATCAAGGCCAGGTCGCAATGGCGGCGCTTGAGGGTCCCCTTCCGCTTCGCGTGGCGTAGTCATTGTAGCTCGATTCCTCATGGTTTCAAGCCGCCCCCTGCCCAGGGAAATATTATCTTGAACATATTTTCGCGCGGTGCTCTGATGCGTTGACGTTGGAAGGCAAGAATTCGGGAGGACGATGATGAGCGATAGAATTAATTTGGCAGCGCTGACCAATGGCCCCACGCGTCGGCAAGCGATCGTCGGAGTGGCCATGGCATGCGGTGGTTTGGCCCTGGGCTCAACTGCGGCTTGGGCGGGAGCCGAGGAGGAGATTTCTCATACGGCGGAATCCATTCACCAAGAAACTGTTTTCAAAGCGAGCCGGAAGCGGGTTTACGAAGCACTCACCGACACCAAACAGTTCGACAAGGTCATCGAGCTCAGTGGAGTCATGAAGTCCATGCCCCCGGGAGGCAAGCCCACGGAGATCAGTAGGGAAGTGGGAGGCGCGTTCGCACTCTTCGGCGGGTATGTCACGGGACGACACATCGAACTCGTGCCGAACGAACGCATCGTCCAAGCCTGGCGAGCGGGCAGCTGGGATCGCGGCGTCTACTCGATTGCGAAGTTCGAGCTCGTGGAGCAGGGCTCCGGCACCAAGATCGTCTTTGACCATACCGGCTTTCCCAAGGGCGCGGGGGAACACCTGGCGGCGGGATGGAAAGCCCACTATTGGGAGCCGCTCGGGAAATTCCTGTCTTAGGCGCCACGCGCGAGGATCGTTTTGTAACGCCCCGCGCGTCCGGCATGGAGGGGAGCGCGAGGAATTGCGCCCCCCGGGTCCGCCATAGGGAACTGGGTCAGTTTCGGAGTGATGCGTTATACAGACAAGTGCATTATTTCCGAGTACGCCGTCACTCGGGCCTCGCTAGAGGTAATCGAGCATATAATCCAATGTTTTGATAGGCCCGGAACCAACTGGACTTCTGAAGAGCCGTCGATTACGCTTCCGGTATGACTTCAGATCAAGGCTGTCGGCATAAGATCGCTGCGCCATTTGGCGGTAAATCGGCAAAGCTGACGCCGGTTCCTAGCTCGTATGAATGAAATTCTTCGTTTTCAATCATCCTCCAAGTTCAGCAAGTGGTTGGCTGTGAATCATCGCCAATCAGATGGGATTTGGCTGCGCATTTTCAAAAAGGACTCGGGAGAGCCCACCGTCACCTATGCACAGGCGCTGGATGAGGCGCTCTGCTTTGGATGGATCGACGCCCAAAAGCAGCGCTATGATGACTCTTCGTGGCTGCAAAGGTTCACCCAAAGACGCCCCAAGAGTGGCTGGTCCAAGATCAACACGCAACACGCGGAAAGGCTAATGCAGCTGGGCCGGATGAAGCCGGCAGGTCAGGCCCAAATAGATGCCGCGAAGAAGGATGGCCGTTGGACAGCGGCATACAATTCCCCAAGCAACGCAACCTTTCCTGAGGATTTTCTGGTGACATTGCGCAGAAACAAAAAAGCGAAAGCGTTCTTCGAGTCACTCAACAAGGCAAACCGCTATGCTATTGCCTACCGGCTGCAAACGGCGAAGAAGCCGGAAACGAAGCAGAGGCGGATGGAAATGATTCTAGCGATGCTAGCCAGAGGCGAGGCGTTTCATTAGTTGCGTTTGAGATCCCGCGCACGGAACCGTCTCATCCATCCGAACAAGCCAATCAGTGACTCCATTCGTTCATCTACCCACCCTGTTAGGGGCGGGCTAACTCCTGATAAGTCGCCAATCCGGAAGTTGGGTTGGCACCGTCGCCAAGTTCCGAGTGCGCCGCCATCCAGGCACAATTCCGAGATGCGCCGCTAATCGGCGGCGAAGGAGGTCACTTCTACGTGTAGCCGACTTTACGTCCATCTGGACGAGGGGGCCTCCAGGGAAGCGCAATATCGGTTGCTCTCTTGAAGGGGCCTTTTTGTTGCTGGTGTTGAGCTATGGGCTCATACTTCGGTGTTGGTGGAGGCGTTCATGACAAGCGGACAGGCTGGAATTGGGCGAGGTGCAGATCGTGGTGCGCATTGGCCGACAACAGTCGCCTCGCTGGCCGTGGGCGCTGCAGTCCTTGCGCTGTGGTTCTGGTTGTTGCCGTCCTGGCTGGGCTTTCACGTTGACACTGCGGGTGCGGCGCGATGGCGCTGGATTGCGGCCGTGCCCTCGGTGCTGGGTTTCGCGGTGGCACTACGGTGCGTGTGGGACTTCGGACGGACGGGACACGGAACGCCGGCGCCGGTTGCTCCGCCGAAGAGGCTGGTTGTGGTGGGGTTCTATCGCTACGTCCGCAACCCCATGTACTTGGGGTTCTTCGCGGGCTGGGCGGGGCTGTGGGTGGTCTTTGGGCGGGCGAACCTGGCGGCACTCACGGTGGCGATCGTGGCCGTGGTGGGCACAGCTTTGTTTGTGCTGCTGTACGAAGAGCCAACGCTGCGAAGGATGTTCGGCGCGGAGTATGAAGAATACTGCAGGAATGTTCCGCGGTGGATCCCGCGAAGGCGCGCCTGGGGCCAATGAGACGGTCTTGAGCGAACACAGCTATCAAAAGTCGACTTCATGTCAAATGCGCGTCGCTCACTTGGCCGTATAACGGGCAAACCGGAGAAGTCGGATCACCCTCGCATGCGACCAGGTAGATGTCCGGTTTGCCAACTATACGTCCACTGCAAATTCCCACCACTGGGCTTGACTGCAAACCTACCTTTTGCCCTCTCAAGTTAGATATAATTCAGCGGATATGAAGCGCCCGCTGCTGTTAATACTGGTGTTCGTGACCATTGCCGTGTCTGTGCTTGGCATTCGCTACGCGCTGAAGAAAAATGCGAAAAGAAACCGCGAAGCTAGCTATCAGGTCGCTCTGGCTTCATATCGTCAACCTCTCAGACCAGGAATGACTCGGAAGGAAGTCGAGGATTATCTTCGAGCGAAGAACATCCCGTTCAGTCAGATGTGTTGTGTAGAAGATTTTTCCAAGCATTCGTGGGACGACCTGACAAAAATTGGCGCAGAGGACACCCCGTGGTTCTGCGGTGAGTACAATGTCTATGTGGCCTTCCAATTTACTGACCACAAAGAACAACACGAGAGGTGGTGGCGGGGCAATAATTTGGACACGTTGAAGTCCATCACCATATACAATAAGCTCGAGAACTGCCTCTAGGGCTCGACATAATTGTCGAAGAAAGTCGCCGTTCACCGCTTAACTTGGCGGACGTATAACGGACAATTCGTACATGCGGCAAGCCGGATTGCGCCGTTCATCGGCGCGCAGGGGATCCGTCGAGAGGGAATTCAGGCGCGTTTGTGTCGCAGAAAGCCGCGAAACAGCAAGAAAACAGCCAGGGCGAGAAGGGTGTAAGTAGAAACCTGCCACAAGTGGTAGGGCGTAAAGGGATCGAATAAAGGGCCAAGGGTGGTGGATAGAAGGAACAGTCCTTCAAAGTGCATGGTATGCCAGGCGGCAGATGCCGAGCCGACGCTGTGGGCTGAGCGGAGGATGCTAGCAAAGGGTTGAAAAGCCCATAGCAGAGCGATGCAGGCTGCGAGCAATGCTACCGGAGCCCAGTCCACGGCGAGACAAATTGCTCCGCGCAATCGTAGCCGGCGGTTGCTCTGTTTTTCGCGCCGTAGTTCCAGTGCGAGAAGGCTAAAAGCTGTTGCGAGCGACAAGAGCACGGCGAAAACTGCGGAGAACTGAACGAAAATGGCTCTGCGTTCCAGCTTGCGAACTTGCGGTGGTTTGATGCCGCGGAAAGAATGAATGAGAGTATCCCTGCGGGAGTCAATTTGCTGCAGGCGTTGGGTGGCTACCATACTCTCACTCGTCTTGCCGGCGCTCAGATAAACATTTCGGAGTTCGCTTGCGGCTTGCCAGGAGAGTTTGAGACCCATCAACCTCTCAGAGTCGGTTTCACTTTGTTCGGTGAGGCGGCGTCCGAAGGAATCCAATTGTTGGAGCAGATTCTCCGCATCCTTCGGATGACCGGCTACGGAGGCTTCCTGGGCATTCTGCACCAGGACGTTCGCATAAGTCTTGATGGAGAGCCAGTCCGGAAGCGAGTGGGACCAGAGGCTGAAGAAAGCAACGGAAGGGGAAAGAGACTGCTCGCGATTCCACACTTCGCGGGTGAGTTCGCAGTGGCGGGTGAAGTAGCTGTCGTAGCGAGGAGCGCGGAAAGCGCGGTCCATATGGGCGATCCAGGTGGAGTCGGAAGCGAGAGCCGCCTCGATCTCCTGGTCTGACGGGGTACGGCGCAAAATGAGCGCCCGGAAACGAGGCTCGGAGATGACACGAGCGGCAAGAAGTTCGGGGACGGCGTTGTCATGGTCGGATTCGAGCAGACGGGCAAGACCTTCTTTGGGCGGAGGGGCGAATTCGGGACGTCCCACCCGGCTGGCGTAGATCCAGGCGAGAGTGGGGTCGAGAGCAACGGCGCGGTCCGCGAAAGTCGTGGCGCGGTCTGAATGAGGAAGGACAAAAGAAACGAAGGCGAGGGTGCGGGCGTCTTTCTCCTTCTCGGCGCGAGCGCCAAGATTTTCGACAGCAAGGAGATCTCCGGGGGAAGCTGAAAACCCATGCCAGCTGGCACGCACGGTGGAGATGGCTTCACGGCTTTGCGGAAGAAAAAGCAACAGGGTCGTACCGACCAGGACCGCGGCGGTGAAGAGACGCGAACGCTTGGGAAGAAGGGGAGCGGTGGTTCCCGGAGGAAGGGAAGTTGGGGAAAGGCGCGAGCCTGCCGGGAGCTTCAGCCAAGCCAGGAAGTGAGAAGCAGAGGCGCGCGCGAAGAGCATGAGTCCTCCTACTGCCCAGTGAAGGGCCTCGAACGGCTGTTCAATTTCATCGAGTTCAGCAGCGAGGGCTTGGCCCCAGTGACGCGATTTCTCGGGCCAAAGACGAAGTGCGAGCTGGAGGGCGAAATGGGCGAGCCGGAAGGTCAACGATGGCTGGGGCGCGGTCATAGTCAGGCCTGGCTCGCTGCGGGCTTCCAGAATTCGCTCTGCTGCGCGGAGCGGAGTTCTTCCCGGGCCCATTCGCGGCCATTGCCGGAAAGACGATAGAGATGACGCGGGGGACGGCCGGAAGGCATGCCGTCTTCCCAACGAGTTTCGAGCCATCCGAGCTTGTCGAGGCGCATAAGGATCGGGTAAAGCGTTCCGGAGGGAATACTGGTTTGGCGAGAGATGGCATAGCCGTGATGCCAAGAACTGGGACGAGCGAGGAGGGCCTCGAGGATGGCGAGGGTCTGACGCGAGAGACGGAGGCGAATGCCCATTCAATAACTCTACATAGATAGAGTTATATTGTCAAGTCCCATTGTATGCTGGCAGGGAAGAGGTATTGCCGGCCGAGAGCATGATTGTGGACGGATGGTCGTCTAATGGGAAGTTAGGAGGAACTTATCGGTTAGCTCAGTTAACGTGGCGCTCTAGCCCGCGGCTTGAAATCTCAACACCCGCGCCGCCAAAGCCACAGAGCGGTTCCGACGGCGTGCGCTATCGATCGTCGCGGTCGTGATCACCGTGTCGGTCGTGGTTCCGGTCACGGTCCCGGTCGCGGAAGTCCCGGTCGCGGTCGCGGTCCCGGTGGTGATCGTGGTCCACACGACCGTGATCTCCTTCCCAGTAACCCATAAAGAACCGTTCACCGTCGTGGTGCGGCACAACCCAGCGAGCTCCCTCGTACGGTGGTCGAGTCCAATAGCCTTCATGCCACTTGTAATGCCTTCCGACGGGATACCAATAACCATCCACCCACACGAACTGAGGATCTGGCCTTGCGGGTAGAACCCGAACCGCTCGGGGCGGCGGTGGCGCCCCAATTGTGATTCCAATGGAAACCTGCGCTTCAATTACCAAGACCGTGGCTAACAGCATCGCGGCAAGCAGTGTTGTTTTCATGAAGCTCCTCATGTTGCTCAGCCTCCCTGACCCCATCGTA
>JBGPJC010000004.1:0-58875 GCA_041485165.1 Terriglobia bacterium
CGCGTGGGTGTGGAAGCGGATGCTGGGCAGCGTGCGCGCCCTGGCCAACAGCGCTCGCGCGATCTCGCGGCCGGTGGAATCGCCCTGGGCATGCAGGATGCGCGAACGGCTGTGCGCCCCCTCGCGCGTGAACGCCAGGCGAGTCCCGGAGCGGTCAAACTGCGTGCCCCATTCAATGAGTTCGAGGATGTAGCTGGGTCCTTCCTCAACCAGAACGCGCACCGCCTCTGGGTTGCACAGACCGTCGCCGGCCTTAAGCGTGTCCTGCTCGTGCAGGCTGATCTCGTCTTCGTCGGAAAGCGCCGCGGCGATCCCGCCCTGGGCCCATTCGGTAGCCGAATCGGTGAGCTTGGACTTGGCGAGGACCAGAACCTTGGCGCCAGCGGCGCCCAGCTCAATGGCCGTGCGCAGCCCGGCTACGCCGCTGCCCACGACCACAAAGTCCACTTCGATGATTTCGCCTGTGGTCATCCCTTAGAATCCACTCAGATCCTCCCGCTAATCTCCATACGGGAGGACACGGCGAGCGACTGAATCCCGCCCACTCTGGAATGGGCATACTAGCACGAACCCCGCGGAGCCCCGCCTTCCTGGAGTGCGGCGGTTCACCGCCGCGTGTCGCTCCGGCTCGGTATGGTAGAGTTTCATTCGCAATGGCCACAATTCCTGTAGAAACTCCATCCGCGCCGTATGTTGTGGAGTTCGGCCGCGGCCTGCTCGACCGCTCCGGGGAACTGGTACGCGCGCTGGGGGATGCGACCGGTGTGTTCTTCCTATCCTCACCCCGCGTTTGGAAACACTGGGGGACGGCTCTGCAACGCAGTTTCCGGCCCAGGCGCAAAGCTCGAGGCGCGACCGCCGGCCCGCCGCAGACAATTCTGTTCGGCGATGGCGAGCCATCGAAGGCTTTGCGCACGGTCGAAGCGGTTTGCCGTCAACTGGTACGCGCGGGGGCCGACCGCGGCGCCGTTCTGGTAGCCCTGGGAGGAGGAGTCGTAGGAGACGTCGCCGGCTTTGTCGCCGCGTCCTACCTGCGCGGCGTGCGGCTGGTGCACGTCCCGACAACGCTGGTGGCTCTGGTGGATTCAGCCATCGGCGGCAAGACCGGCGTGAACCTGCCCGAAGGAAAGAACCTGGTCGGGGCCTTTTACCAGCCCGCGCTGGTGATCGCTGATCCTGTCGTCCTGAAGACGCTGCCTCCGCGGCAGTATCGCTCCGGCCTCTATGAAGTGGTGAAGTACGGCGTCATCGGCGACCGGCACCTGTTTGAATTCCTCGAGCAGCGCATGGATCAGATTCTTGCTGGCGACCGCGCCGCTCTGGATTGGATTCTGCCGCGGTGCATCAGCGCCAAAGCCGACGTGGTCGCCCGCGACGAGCGCGAGGGGGGCCGCCGTGAGATTTTGAATTTCGGTCACACTGTCGGTCACGCGCTCGAATCGCTCACGCGTTACCGGCGTTTTCTCCACGGCGAGGCGGTGGGCTGGGGGATGATCGCCGCGGCGCGCCTGGCGGCGGAGAGGCGAATGTTAGAGCGCAGCGAAGCGCGGCGCATCGAGGCACTGGTACGGCGAATCGGTCCGCTGCCGGGGTTCCCGGCTTTTCCCGCGGCGCGCTGGATCGTGGCTCTGCGCGTGGACAAAAAATCACGGGGCGGAAAGTTGCGTTTCATCCTGCCGCGGCGTATCGGTGCTGTTGAAGGCGCGGAAGACATGCCGGAGCGGCTGGTGACAGAAATGGCTAAGCGCTTGGCTGCGGAAGGGAAGTCTTAACTGTGATGCGCGCACCGGCGCCAGCGCGGGAGAATCATCCGGGGACGCGCCCGGAGGGGGCGCGACCCGACGGGACGCCCAGCGAGCGCGAATCGGCGCAATACGTTCAGCGAATGTTCAGCGATATCGCCGGGCGCTACGATTTGCTCAACCGGCTGCTCTCCTTCAGTCTCGACCGCCTGTGGAGGCGGCGCACAGCGATCGCGCTGGACCACATCCTGCGCCTGCCGCACGCGCGTGTACTTGATCTCTGCTGCGGCACCGGCGATCTCACGTTGGCCTTGAAGCGCCGCGCAACGCACTCCTGCAGCCCCGGCGCCGAAATCTTCGGGAGCGATTTCGCACATCCCATGCTGGTGCGCGCGGCCGAGAAGAGCATGGCCTCGGGCGCCGCGGAGAAATCGCGCGCGCGAGAGATCAGATATTTTGAGGCCGACGCGCTGACGCTCCCGATTGCCGATGCCAGCCTCGACCTGGTCACCGCGGCCTTCGGCTTCCGCAATCTCGCCAACTACGACGGCGGCCTGCGCGAAATGATTCGCGTCCTGCGGTCGGGTGGGGAAGTGGGCATCCTGGAATTCTCCGAACCCAGCGGCGCGCTGTTCGGGCCGCTCTACCGGTTTTATTTTCTCCATGTTCTGCCGCGGGTCGGCGGGATCATCTCCGGCTGCGGGGCGGCGTATACGTACCTGCCGGCTTCCGTGTCTAGGTTTCCCTCGCCGCCCGAGCTTGAACGGATGATGGAAACCGTGGGATTTGTCGCCGTGCGGCATGAATCGTGGGCTGGGGGTGTGGTTACGCTTCACCGGGGGGAGAAGCCGGAATGAATCCAGCGAGTAGAGCGCGGCCCCAAACCGCGGTGGCGAGCCACCGCACTCCAGGAAAACGGCGGCATAAAAGGCTTAAGACGCCGGAGTGGAAACCTTAAGATTCTAGGCCGAGGGCTTTGATTTTGTTGAGCAGGGTCTTGTAGGCCACGCCGAGCTGTTCGGCGGCGCGGGTCTTATTCCACCGGCAGTCGCGCAGCGCCGCTTCAATCTTGAAGCGTTCGACGTGGGACACGGCGCGGCTGACCACGTCCTCAAGCGAGCCTTCCCAGGAGAAATTCTCAGCGAGCGTTCCGGTGGGGATATCTCCGGCGGCCGGGCGCGCTGCGGGCAGGCGCAGGTCGGCTACGTCGAGGGTGTCCCCATCAGCCAGGATCACCGCCCTCTCGATGGTGTTCTGCAATTCGCGGATGTTCCCCGGCCAGTCGTGAGTCGCCAGGCGCCGCTGTGCCTCCTCGGTCAATCGCAGGCCGGGCTTGCCCATTTCGCGGCGGAAGCGGTCGAGAAAATGTTCCGCCAGAAGGGGGATGTCCGTCGGTCGCTCACGCAGGGGCGGAATGGTGATGGGCACGGTGGCGATGCGGAAGTAGAGGTCTTCGCGGAACGTGCGCGCGGCCACCGCCGCATCCAGATTCTTGTTGGTGGCGCAGACCAGTCGCAGGTCTACCTCGACGGCTTGGGTGCCGCCGATGCGCTCGAAGCGCCGCTCCTCGAGCACGCGCAACAGCTTGGTCTGGGTCAGCAGCGGAAGATCCCCGATCTCGTCGAGGAAGAGCGTGCCGTGGTGAGCCAGTTCCATCTTGCCGATTTTGCGGGAGCCCGCTCCGGTGTACGCGCCTTTTTCGTGGCCAAATAGTTCATTTTCCACGAGGCCCTCAGGAATCGCTGCGCAGTTCAGGGCCACGAAGGGTTGTTCCCGCCGGCGCGAGAGATGGTGGACGGCGCGCGCAAACAACTCTTTGCCGGTGCCGCTTTCTCCCAGCAAAAGCACGGTGGATTCGGCTGCCGCCACGCGCTGCACCTGCTGGCTGATAGCCACGATCGCCGGGTGCTCGCCTACGATGCGCGGGAAGCCGTAGCGCGAGGCATACTCTTCGCGCAATAGCAGATTTTCACGCAGCAGCCGCTGCTGGCTGGCGGCGCGTTCGACCAGCAGCTTCAGATGGTCCAGGTCCACCGGTTTTTGGATGAAGTCGAAGGCCCCTTCCTTCATCGCCGTCACTGCTTCTTCGACCGAGCCGAAGGCAGTCATGATAATGACCGGGATCGAGGGGTCGGCTTCCTTGACTTCGCGCAGGACGTCGAGGCCGGAGAGGCCGGGGAGCTTCAGATCGGTTAGGACCAGCAGGTATCGGAGGCGGCGGACCTTTTCGACCGCGGCATTGCCGTCGGCGGCTTCGTCCACGGCCCAGCCGGCGCGCTCCAGCGCTTTGCGCAGCACGGCGCGCAGCTCGGCCTTGTCTTCCACCAGCAGCAGCGGCTCGGTCGCGGCGATGCTAGCCTCCTCGAGGCAGTGACGGGCCTGGCACAAAAGAAAAGAGCGGAGACTGCCGGCTCCGCTCTTTCGTTAACCGGTGGCTTTCCACGGAGCTAGGGCTGGCGCGACCATCCCGAGGGCAAGCCGGCGCGGCGCAGGTCGTCTTCCAGCTCGCTGAGCTGTTGCTTGAGCGATTCGATCTCTTTCTTCTTGTCGGCGATCTTCTTGGCCAAGTCGTTCACTTCGCCGCCGCTGCCCGAGGGATACTTATACTGCTCGCGCATGGCCTGGTTCGGGTCGCTATAGTACTGCTCGCGCTTCAGGTTCAGCTCGCGCTGCATGATGTCGACTTCTTTCTCCGCGCTGGCGAGTTTGGCGCGCAACTCGGCGAACTTCTTTCGCCACTTGGCTTCTTCATCGGCGCTCTTGGTCTTGTCGTCGGGATTGGCCGGAGTCGTGCCGGAATCCGCGCCGCCGGTTTGTCCCCCCGACGATGTGGTTCCGGAAGACGCGTCGCCCCCTGGAGTGGGATTCGTACCGATGGTGGAGAGAGTGCCGGGAACGGTGGGGATATTGTCGTTGGTGAAGACGCGCTTGGCCTGCGGCGCGGTTTTCTTCTGTTCGCGCGCCTTGCGCGCGGCCTCCGCAATTGACTGGTCCTGAGCTGTCGCGATGAGGCAAAAACCCGCCAGCATGAGTGCCAGTGTGGCCATGATGGTCTTGCTGCCTGGTGTTCGCATAGGAACCGCCTTTGGGAAGTCGGGCCGGGATTTCCCTCTCAGTAGTTTAGATGCCGGTAGCCCCAGAATCAACTGCCTGGGGCGGGGCGGCCTGGGCGGGTAGCCAAAGGATAAACTCGGCGCCGCCTCCCGGCAGATTGCGCGCTTCGGCGCTGCCGCCGTGCTGTACGGCGATCTTCTGCACCACTGCCAAGCCCAGCCCGGTGCCCTCGGCTTTGGTGGTGTAGAAGGGGAGGAAGATCTTCTGCAAGTCCCCCTCGGGCACCCCGGAACCGTTGTCGGCGATGGCAATCCGTTGCAACCGCCGGCCAGCCATCTCCTCGACCGAGCCGCGGACATCCACATGCGCTGGCGCAGCGCTGCCACCGGCTGGTGGGCTTGCCGAGCCTCCCGCGATGGCGGCTTCGGCAGCATTGCGCACCAGGTTAAGCAAAGCCTGGCGCAATAAGCCCTCGTCGCCGGGCACCTGGGTGTATTCGCCTTCGGTCGAAAACGTGGCGTCGGGAATTGCTTCACGCGTTTCCGCCACCACGCGCTCGACCAGCGCTCCGAGAGCCACCGGCTCCCGGTCTACCTCCATGGGCTTGGCAAACCGCAGGAATTCTGTGACCACATGAGTGAGGGCGCGTGTCTCGGCCAGAATCTTTGCGGCGTGCTCGCCGGTCTCGCCGGCTCCCGCCTCCTGCTGGATGAGTTGCGCGTAAGCGGAAACAGTGGCCAGTGAGTTTTTGAATTCGTGGGCAATTCCAGCGGACATCTCTCCCAGCGATGCCAGGCTCTCTTTGAGGCGGATCTGCCGCTGCAGGGCGGTCAGCTCGGTCAGGTCGCTCAGCAGGCAAAGCGCGCCGGTGACTTTTTCTTGTCCCTGAGCGATGGGAGAGATGGTCACTCCGAGATGGCGCAGGTCGCCATTGGCGGTGAAATGCTCGACCTCTTCACGCTGGAAGGTGCGGCCTTCGCGCAGACATTGGGTGAGCAGCCGGGCGATGGGAGTGTCCGCCCCCAGGACGTCGGTATAGCGGCGATATTGCAGCGCGCCACAGCCCAGGCCGGTCTCCGCCGCGGGATTGGCCAGGCTGACCAGGCCGTTCGCTCCCACCAGCAGCAACCCGGTGGGCATGTTGCGTGTCACCGCCAGGCTGAGGCGTTCGGTCTGCTGGGCGCGCTCGCGCTCGATGCGGTGCAAGCGCTCGAGCTCGCGCTCCTGCTCACGGAGTTTTTGAATTACCGCCTGCACCGATGCCGAGGCGAAGGCTGTTTCACCGGCCTGCGAAGGCCGCGGCGGTGCATCGACCTCATCGGTGCTGGTCCCTTTGCGCAGGTAGCGCAACAAGGTGAAAGAGATGATCAGAAGTCCAATGACCAGCGCCACCGTAAACAAAAACCCGGCGGAGAGCCAGAACGACCCTCCTCCCGGCAGCCGAGTTTGCATCGCGGTCAGCAACGTGGCTCCGCCTTGTAGGGGCACGGCGTTGCCGTGCCCCTACGAAGCTTGAGATGCAGCGCAGTCAGCAACATGGCTCCTCTACAGCAGACGCTGTGTGTACCAGGCCATCACCCGCACGCCGAAAAAGACCGTGAGCAAGGCCGAAGCGCCGAGAAAAGTCCCAAAGGGCACTTCGTACTCGCTGCCCTTACGCCGAAGAAGGATGAACCCGCCGCCAATCAGGCTTCCAAGCAGCGCTCCTCCCAGGATGGCCAGCCATACTGCTTTGAGTCCAAGAAAAGTTCCCACCATGGCCATCATCTTGGGGTCGCCGCCGCCCATTCCTTCGTGGCCCCTGATTCGAAAATAGCCTTCCGCTACCAGCCAGAGAAATCCGCCGCCGGCGATTGCGCCGATAAGCGCATCGAGCAGGGAGAGCACCGCAGCGGGAGGAGGGAAAGCGAACATCCGCACGGCCAGCCACTGCGCCGTGCCGTCGCCCACGGAAACGGGCACGCTGAAGGCGACACCCAGAACCGCGCCCGTCAAGTTGACCCGGTCGGGCAGAAGTCGCACGCGCAAGTCGGTGATGGTCAAAACGATCATCAAGGCGGAAAAGGTTGCCCATTTGGCGGCCTCTACGGTGAGACCGAAAGCGAGGAAGCAGGCTAGAAAAAGAATCCCGGTCAGGAACTCAACGGCCGGATACAGCGCCGAGATCGGCGTCTTGCAATTGCGGCATTTCCCGCCCAGCAGCAGCCAGCTCAACACCGGCACATTGTCGTAGGCGGCGATGGGCTTCTCGCATTTGGGGCAGCGCGAGCGCGGCTGGACGATGGAAAGGCCTTCCGGGATGCGCAGGATGCAGACATTCAGGAAGCTGCCTACGATCAATCCCAGCAGGAAGACCAGCACTCCAAGCATGTTTGCACTGTGACACAAGCGTGCGAGGGCCTCAAGGCGCGGGTGGCGCGGCCATGCCCCAATGCTAACGCTGAGGGTAGGTATGCTCCGCAAAGGCCGCGGCAAAGAACCCGTTGCCGCAGCACTCAAAGGGCTTCGCGCTGCCCTTGCAAACGCTGTTGCCCGATGGGCACTGCTGCTACCGCGGCAATCCAGCCCAATTTGACACCATTCCTACGGGTCTCTACACTCGTTCGTTTCGACTTCATGCGCGCACTCGAACAATACATCCGCAACTACGAACATGGTCGCTGGGCGAAAGACTCCCGCGCGGTCTTCCCGTTTTCCTGGGGGCTGGAGCACATCGGTGGCCGCGCCGACGAGTCTGACCCGCGCGGCTTCCTCGAGGAATGGGTAGCGCGCACGGTCGAGAACAGCGACGAATGGTACGCCGCCCCGCCGGCGCTGGACTATCGCCTGGAAGGCGACCAACTCACCTTTACCAGCCTGGTGCAATCACCGTGGCGCGAAAACAACCGCGTCCACGCCAGACTCTTCCGCGCCAGCCAGGTGGGCCCTGCCGTCCTGGTGATGGCGCAATGGAACGCCAAGCCGACGGAGCACGTGGCCATCTGCCAGTGGTTGAATACTCTCGGCATCACTGCTTTGCGGCTGACGCTCCCTTACCACGACAGTCGCTCAGCTCCGGGCCATGAACGCGCCTACAACCTGGTCGGGCCCAACATCGGCTTGACGCTGCAGGCCAATCGTCAGGCGGTTTGCGACGCGCGGCAATGCCTGCGCTGGCTGGAGCAGCAGGGCTATGACCGGCTGGGCCTCCTGGGCACCAGCGTCGGCTCTTCGATTGGATTCATCACCATGGCCCACGACCCGGCGGTGCGCGCTGGGACGTTTCTGCATGTTTCGACTTTCTTCGGCTCGGTGGTGAGCACCGGACTGACCACGATGCACGTCTGGGAGTCGCTACAAAGCAAGGTGACGCGCGAAGAGATTGTGCGCTACTGGTCGCCGATCAGCCCGTTTCCTTACGTGCATCACCTGAGAGCCAGCACGCAGAAGGCGCTCATGGTCAGCGGTAAGTACGACCCCACGTTCTGGCCGGAATACTCCGAAGAGCTGCGCGCGGCGCTCCGCCGCGATAGGATTGAAGTGGAGTCGCTGAACCTGCCTTGCGGGCACTACTCGTTGGGGATTCCGCCGTTCAGTTGGATTGTAGGTGGGCGCTTCGCGGCATTTTTTATGCGTGCCCTGGCATAAGTTAAGAAAGTATCCGCTGGAGCAAACCATCGCTGATCAGCCGCCCCACCGCCGCTATGTCCGGCGCCAGCGAGCGGTCAACATCGAGCCGCGCGGATACTCCGCGCACCTGCTCATAAGCCTTGTGCGCCAGCAGGCCAGTGCGCAGCGGCGCCTGCAAATCAATCCCCTGGCAGGCGGCGAGCAGTTCGATGGCCAGGATGTTGCGCAGGTTTTCCAGCATCGGACCCAGCCGCCGCGCCGCGCTCATTCCCATGGCGACATAGTCTTCCTGATTCCCCGAGGTGGAAATTGAGTCCACCGAATGTGGCGTGGACTGCGCCTTCATCTCGCTGGCCAGGGCCGCCGCGGTCACCTGCGCGAGCATGAATCCTGAATGCAGCCCGGGATTGGCGACCAAAAACGCCGGCAGCAGGCTGGTGTGCGGGTTGGTCATGCGATCGATGCGCCGCTCGGCGATGCCCGCCAGCGTAGCCAGAGCCACGGCCATCTGGTCCGCGGCCATGGCCAGCGGCTGGCCATGGAAGTTCCCGCCGCTCAGGACCTCGCCCTGGACGTTCGCGAAGGCATCCATCGCTGCGGCCAGCGCCTCGCGCGGCACGCTGCGGACCTGCCCGGAACCTCTGTCCATCGGCACAGCGATGCCCGAGGATACGAACACCAGCGGATTATCCGTGGCGCTGTTGAGCTCGATGGCCAGTGTCGCGCGTACCTGCGCCAGAGAATCCCGCGCTGCGCCGTGCACCTGCGGACTGCAGCGCAGGCTGTAGGCGTCCTGCACGCGCGTGTCGCCCTGGGCCGAACGGTGCGATTCGCGGATTTCGCTGCCTTCATTCAGCCGCAGCAGGTTGCGCGCGGTTTGCGCCTGGCCGCGAAACGGCCGCACGGCTTGCAGCCGCTCATCAAAGGGCGTCGTGCTGCCGCGCAACGCATCGAGCGAAAGCGCCGCGGCGACATCCGCGGTGTCCGCGAAGATTTCGGCATCGCGCAGCGCCAGCGAGAGAAGCGCGAGCATACCCTGCGTCCCATTGAGCAGCGAAAGCCCTTCTTTCGCCTGGAGAGCCAGCGGTGCGATTTCGGCCCGCCGCATGGCCTCTCCTCCGGGCAGGCGCTCTCCTCGAAACATCGCCTCGCCTTCTCCGATAACCACCTGCGCCAGGTGCGCGAGCGGTGCGAGGTCGCCCGAAGCGCCCACCGAGCCCTGTGACGGCACAACTGGATGCACGCCGCGGTTTAACATCCCGCAGAGCACTTCGACCACCACCGGGCGCACGCCGCTGAAGCCTTTGGCCAGGGCATTGGCGCGCAGGAGCAGCAGCGCGCGGGTTTCTGCCGTGCTGAGCGGCGCACCCACTCCGCAGGCGTGGCTGCGCACCAGGTTCACCTGCAACTGGCGGATCTGGTCGTGCGGGATGCGCACCGTAGCCAGGTCGCCGAAGCCGGTGTTGACGCCGTAGGCCGTGGCATCTGATTCCGTCAGACGGTCGATCACCGCGCGTGATGCCTCCATCCTGCGGCGAGCATCAATGGCCAGGGTAACGGGCCGATCGTGAAGCGCCACATCATAGAGCGCCTCGAAGGTGAGGTCGTTTCCGGTAATCGCCAGCTCGTTCATCTTGCGGGACGCACTCCTGTGGCCAGCACCACCTCGGCGTTAAAGCGCACCTGTTGGCCGTCATAGTATTTCGAAAGCGCGGAGAGGACATCCGCATCCAAGCGGCGGCGGATGTCCGGTGCGAGGCTCTCGATGGACTTGCGGAATGGCGCGGCGGATTCGCGAAACTGTTCCCAGAACTCCTCCGGCGGCCCAAGCCAAGCAATCGGAATGGAGCGCGGTTCGGATTGGACGTTCTCAAAACCCGCCTCGCTCAGGACGCTGCCCAGCGCGCCTGGTTCAGAAAAACGAAAGACGTGCGGAGCGCCGGGCTCGGGGCGGGGAAGCTCCACATATTTTTTCAGCGTGCCTACCGTGGCGCCAAAAAAGGCCTGGTCGGCGGATCCCCAGGCGACGAACACCACGCGGCCGCCGGGCTTCAGAACGCGGCGGCAATCCCGCAGGGCGCGGACTGGATCGGGGAAGAACATCACACCATAGCGGCAGGTGACCGCGTCGAACTCACCATCTGCGAAGGGAAGATTCTCTGCGTCTGCCTGGCGGAAGGTCATGTTCGAGAGGCCTTCGCGTGCGGCGCACTCTTCAGCGATCTTGAGCATGCCGGCGCTCATGTCCGTCGCGGTGACATGCCCGCCCGGCGCAACCGCCTTGGCCAGACTGATAGCCGGCTGGCCGGAGCCGCTGGCCAGGTCCAGGACGCGATGGCCGGGGCGCACGGCGGCAGCGGTGACGACGGCGTCGGTGACGCCCTGCGACCAGGAACGGCCGTCGGCACGCCATTTGCGCCAGGCGGCGATGGTGGCAGGGTCGTCCCACTCTTTGGCGGCTGCCGAGCGATGGTCTTCCAGCTTCAAGGAATCATTCTCCTGTGCGGGCATTGGGTTCAATCACGGTGCAGTTATGGCCCGAGAAGTTCGCCGAACACGCGCACATACTTTTCAGGAAGCGTCCGCGGCTTCATCTGTGCGTCGGTCACAATGTGCATGGTCTCGCCCTCGGCGAGCAGGGCTCCATCAAGCTGGCGCATGACTTCGTAGCTGAAATGGACCAGCGGCCCGCGCAGGGCTTTCAGGCGCGTGCGCAGCACAATCAGGTCGTCATAACGCGCGGGAGCCTTGTAGCGGCAGTGCGCGTCGGCGACGGCGATGAAACAACCGTCCTCGCGTTCCATCTGGCGATACTCGAAGCCCAGCGCGCGCAGGAATTCAACGCGGCCGACTTCGAACCACACGAAATAGTTCGCGTAGTAGACCACACCCATCTGGTCGGTCTCCGCGTAGCGCACCCGCAGTGTCGTCTCGCACAAGTTGGGCATGGGAAGGGAAGTGTAATGGAAGAAAGAGAGGAGGGAAAGGAGAGAGAGGAGCGAGGGGAGGTACAGGATAGAAAATACAAGAAAATTCTAGGGAGGAACACGGAGGTCACAGAGGAGGCACGGAGGGCACGGAGAAATCGGTGCGAGGGCTGTCTTTGGAGCAGTAAGCTCAGTTTTTCCTTCTTTCTCCGTGACCTCTGTGTCTCCGTGCGCTCCGTGTTAAATCTTTAGGTTTCTATTGAGGGGCCGCCCTTCATTCCCTTGCTTACTCCCCGGCCCACTTCGGCTTGCGCTTCTCGAGAAAGGCGGTCAGCCCTTCACGGAAATCCGGGGTCGCGCGGATGGCGGCATTCTCGGCCACAGCCAACTCAAGCTCGCGGTCAATCTCGCCCTCGGCGCAGTGCCGCAGCAGGCGCTTGGTCAGCCGGAGGCTCTCCGGGCTGTTGGCGAGCAGGGTCTCGGCAATCTCCGTGGCGCGCTCGAGGAGCCTGTCCGCGGGAAGGATCTCGGTCACCAGGCCGATCCGGTGGGCCTCCTCGGCGCCGAGGATCCGTCCGGTAAGGAGCAGATCGCGAGCGATTTTCTCGCCCACCTGCCGCCGCAGGAAGACTGACACGATCGCCGGTAGAAAACCGATGCGCACTTCGGTATAGCCGAAGCTCGCCTCGGGCACAGCCAGCGTGAAATCGCACAGCGTGGCGATCCCGCAGCCGCCGGCAATGGCCGCACCGTTCACCGCGGCGATCATTGGCTTGGGATAGCTCCAGATGCGCCGGAACATCCTGGCCATGCGGCGCGACTCGTCGAGGTTCTGTTCCGCCGATTGCGAGGAGATGGCGCGTAAGGCGTCGAGGTCCATACCGGCGCAGAAGGCTTTGCCGTTTCCGGTCAACAGGACCACACGCGCGGGGCTATTCTCTGCCTGGTCGAGAGCTGCGAGCAGCTCTTCGATCATCTGCGGAGAGATGGCGTTGCGCTTATCCGGGCGGTTGAGGGTGATGGTGGCAAGCGGCGGGGCCAGATCGAGGAGCAGCGTGTGAAATGCCATTTTTCTCCTTGCGGGCGGAAGAACCGGAAAATCTAACACAGAGACGCGGAGGGCACAGAGGCTCACAGAGAAAAACGGAGAGGTGAGGTCTCCGCGACCTCTGTGATTCCTCTGTGTTCCTCCATACGTTTTTCCCTGCTTTTCTCTCTCGCCGAGATCGGCAAAGGCGCTCAATTCACCTTCGCCGCGGGGTCGCGCGCATACCTCTTTCGAATCTCTTCCGTGAGCGCCAGCACACTTGGCAATCCTTCTTCCGCGATCCCTGTCTTCGCCCCGCGCTTGCTGAGCGTTTCGAGCACAATCTCCGTCGGGATGTTGCCCACCAAGTCGTCCCCGGCAAATGGACATCCCCCCAGCCCGCCTAGCGCGCTGTCGAACCTCCGGCAACCTGCCTCGTACGCCGCCACGACTTTTTCTGCCGCACCTTCTCTCCGGCTGTGGAGATGCACGCCGAGTTCGACACCTGCAACGCAGCCCTTTACCGCCTGGAACAGTTCACCGACCTCTTTCGGGCTGGCGGCCCCCACGGTGTCAGCCAGCGACACGCACCGCACGCCAATGTCCTTGAGCCACACCAGCGCCTCTTCGACAATTTCCGGGCCCCAGGGCTCTTCGTAAGGGTTGCCAAACGCCATGGAAATGTAAACCACCAACTGCTTTTGCGCCGTCTTCGTCGCCTGACGCAGCCTGGAGACAAGCTGCCGCGATTCTTCTCTGGACATGTGAGCATTGGCGCGGCGGAAGTAGGCGGAAATGGAGTAGGGATAGCCGACGGTGGTGACCCCCGGGGTGGCCAGCGCGCGCTGGAGTCCCTTGTCGTTGACCACGATTCCGATAATCTCCGGCACGTCCGCCGCGTTTCCGAGGGCCGCTGCAAGACCCTGCATCACCTCTTCGCTGTCGGCCATTTGCGGCACATGCTGCGGGGAAACGAAACTGACCGCGTCGATGTGGCGGAATCCGGCGGCGAGCAAGGCGCGGAGATACTCAATTTTCGTTTCAACAGGGATGACTTGCGGCAAGCCTTGCCACGCATCGCGCGGGCATTCGATCAGCTTGAGGGTGTCCAGAACATCCTCCTGGATGGCGTGATTGCGCGTAGGTCCGGCGTCTGTTTCCGGCAAGAGTCTGACCGATTCTGGCTACTTCTTGTCTTTGGACGGAAGTCGGAAGTAGGTCATCCCTTCGATGGACACTCCTTCCTTCTCGGAGAGCGAAAAGCCCCAGGCTTCCGGCCGGCCGCGGAGAACCTCCCAAACCAGGATGCCAAAAAACTGCGCGGCCAGCTTATAGTCCTTCTCGCCGGCGATTTCAAAAATAGGCTGAAAGATCGTTCCTGCCCAGTCGTTGCTGGGAATCCAACTGGCCGTGCGGATCCCTCCGTCGCCGACCCTTGAATTCAATTCCGCGATGATGGGATCCAACTGTGCTCGTGTCAGACGTCCCTTGCAGCTCTCGTAGAGGCTTTCCTCGGGCGTTTCCCTCATCTCTTTGGGCTCTCCGGACTTTACTGAGAACAGCATGGCGCCTCCCGATTGTTGTTGCTGGGCAAGTCCAATTGTAGCCCGTCTAAGTCTGCAGAACTCCGGTCTTGAATTCCTTTGTGTCGGGATTTAAAGCAGCCCCCTCCAGGGCCCAGATGAGGGCTTCGCGGGTCTGCGCGGGGTCAATGATGGCGTCCACCCAGAGCCGCGCGGCGGCGTAGCGCGGGTCGGTCTGGTGCTCGTAGGTCTTGCGCACCGATTCGTGCAGCTCTTTCTTTTCCTTGTCGCTCAGCTTCTTGCCTTCGCGCTCGAGCTGCTTCACCTTGATCTCGACCAGCGTCCCGGCGGCGGAATCGCCGCTCATCACCGCGTACCGCGCCGAAGGCCAGGCGAAGATGAAGCGGGGGTCGTAGGCCTTGCCGCACATGGCATAGTGTCCGGCGCCAAAGCTTCCCCCGCAGATCACGGTGATCTTGGGCACCACGCTGTTGGCCACCGCATTGACCATCTTCGCGCCGGCGCGAATGATCCCGCTCCACTCGGCCTCTTTACCGACCATAAATCCGTTCACGTCGTGGAGGAATATCAGCGGCACCAGATTCTGATTACAGTCCATGATGAAACGCGCGGCCTTCTCCGCCGACTCGGTATAAATCACTCCGCCAAACTCGACCCGCCGCTCGCCAGTCCCCGGCGCCTGGGTCTGCACGTTCTTTTTCTGGTTGGCCACCACGCCCACCGCGAAGCCGCCGATCCGGCCGTAACCACACAGCAATGTCCGGCCATACTCGGCACGATACTCTTCGAAGCCCCCGCGGTCGAGGATCGCCGCCAGGATGTCGCGCATGTCGTATTGGCGGGAAGGGTCCGAGGAGAACAGGCCGTAGATGTCTTCCCCGGCCAGCTCGGGAAGCTGCGCCGCGATGCGGTCGAAGGGCGCGCCGGCGCGGCGGCCCATTTTGTCCACCAGGGCGCGGATGCGCGCAATGCAGGCGTCGTCATCCGGCTCGCGGAAATCAATGGTGCCGCTGATTTGCGCGTGCATCCGCGCGCCGCCCAGATCCTCGGCGGAGATTTTCTGCCCGATGGCCGCCTGCACCAGGGCGGGGCCGGCCAGGAACAGCCCGCTGCCATCGGTCATCAGGATGTGGTCGCACATCACCGGCAGGTAGGCGCCGCCGGCCACGCACATGCCCATGATCGCGGTGATTTGGGGGATACCCATGGCGCTCATCACTGCGTTGTTGCGGAACACGCGGCCAAAATCGTCGGTGTCAGGAAATACATCTTCCTGCAGTGGCAGGAACACGCCCGCGGAATCCACCAGGTAGAGGGTAGGGATGCGGTTGTCGATGGCGATATTCTGGGCGCGGATCACCTTCTTCGCGGTCATGGGGAAAAAAGCCCCGGCCTTCACTGTGGCGTCATTGGCGATAATCATCACCAGCCGCCCGGCCACTCGTGCCAGGCCGGTGATAGTTCCCGCCGCCGGGGCGCCGCCCCATTCTTCGTACATTTCATAGGCGGTATAAATCCCCAGCTCGAAAAACGGCGTGCCGGGATCCACGAGCCGCGCAATGCGTTCGCGCGCGGTCAGCCGGCCTTTCTTGTGCTGCGATTCGATCGCTTTTGGGCCGCCGCCTTGCGCCAGCGCCTCTTCCTCGTTCTTGATCTCGGTGACCAGCGCCACCATGCGGCGCATGTTGCGCTCGAAATCCGGCGATTTGCGGTTGATGCGCGATTCGTGTGCAGGGCTCGGCACCTGGGTCTCCTCGGGCAAGGGGATACGCAAGCTGATACCGGCGAGGCCAGGCTGCCGGAGCGCCCCGCCTCGGGACAGTATACGTGGTTTGCGTGCGTTTTTCCGCGAGGCCACGCGCGATTACACTTTGCTGCCCCAGCCGCTGAACCACGCCGCAAGATTGGGGTGTGATCTGGCTTCGTCCGCCACCCAGGCGGGGAGCACATCTCAGCGCAACCTCGAACGGCAGGGTTTCCAGGTGGTGTACAACCGCTTCAAAATGGCGCGGGTGTAATCGGGCCTGCCAGCCCGGATTGCGCGTTTTTTGTTGCATTTGGTGCGAATTTGAGGTACTGGCTATACTGGGGTAGTTGCTTCTCTCTCTGTTGCTTTGTGGAGTAACTTGTGCGTCGTGTGCTGAAGCTGACCTTGCTGGTCGCGCTCTTGAGCGTGATTCGCCTGGGCCTTGGCCATCCGCTTGAGCGGCTCCTTCTGAACGATCGAATTGATGCCGCCATCCTAGCCAGTTCGGGTTATTTCAACACCCAGTTCTCCACTCTCGATTGGGTGACTTATTGCTTCTATTCGTTTGTGAAATGGTTCTCTGTGTCCGCGCTGTACATGAAGCTTGACAGCGTAGTCCATGGACGACCTCTGGTCAGGAGCCTGAAGGTGTACGGCGTGGCGTTCCTGTTTTTCGCCAGCATCAGCGCCGCCTACATGAATCAGTACAACCACCCCAGTGACTTCTATATTTATAAAATCCTCGACGGCCTGCTGGTCTTCACCTTGATGGCCTTGGCCAATACCTGGATCTACCCCCTGGTGTTCCGAGACTATTCCGTTTACTCTCCCCACGCGTCACATCGTGTGGCATCTCCACCTCGCTATCCGGCCATGCCTCATGATTCACCAGTCGCCGAACGGGAAACTCCCCGGCCAGAACATTCCTTCGCTGACCTGTCGCAAACGAAAACCACCTGACGCAGAGCGCGGGCAGAAGTAGAGAGCGCAGCGAAGAGCGTCGCAGGGAGAGGAGGCGAATATTTTTTCCGCCTCAGCGGAGGGCTTTGCGGGCGAGAGTCTCCGCAATGGCGACCACGTCTACGGGTGCCACAACCCGGCTCACCAGCTTCCAGCGCAAGGCTTCCTCAGCGGTGAGCGTGCGGTTGGCAACGAAAAGCTCCAGCGCGCGGGCGCGGCCGACGATGCGCGGCAATCGTTGGGTCCCGCCCCAGTCGGTGACAATGCCCAGCGCGCCGCCGGGGCTGCGGAATAAGGCGTCGGTGGCGGCCACGCGCAGGTGGCAGGACATGGCCAGATCAAATCCCCCGCCAATGCAATAGCCGCGGATGGCGGCGATGACCGGCTTGGACATGCTCTCAACTTCATCCGTCAGTGCCTGGCCGAGCTGGGCAAAAGCAACCGCCTCGGGCGGGGCGAGCGCGGCGACTTCCGCGATGTTGGCGCCCACGGCGAAAGCCTTGGCCGTCCCGGTGATGACAATGGCGAGGATATCCCTGGCGGCGCGCGCGGCAAGAATTTGCTGGTGAATGGCGCCAACCAGCGCGCGGCTTAGGCGCGGCAACCCGCCGGGATCGTCGAGGGTGAGCAGCAGGACGCCGTCGCGTTTCTCAGGGTGAACCGAAGCCGTATCGAGGGCCACCCGCGTCTCAGGGTTTCTGCGCGCGGATCTGTTGTATGTGTTTCTGGATGAACTGGATGATGTCCTGCGTGGATGTGCCGGGAAGGAAAACTTCGGCGATGCCGGATTTCTTGAGAACGGCGATGTCCGCTTCGGGGATGATGCCGCCGATGAGCACCGGGATGTCGGTCATGCCCTTCTCGCGTAGAAGCTCGAGCAGGCGGGGGCAAATCGTATTGTGCGCGCCGGAGAGGATGGAGAGGCCGATGACGTCGACGTCTTCCTGAGCGGCGGCGGCGGCGATCATCTCCGGGGTCTGGCGCAGGCCGGTGTAAATGACTTCCATGCCGGCATCGCGCAGGGCACGGGCGATGACCTTGGCGCCGCGGTCGTGGCCATCCAGACCAGGCTTGGCGATCAGCACGCGTATTTTCTTATCCGTCATTTGGGGCTTCTTTGATCCGCTATTTGGATTTATTGAAATCTTCGACTTCCACAGTCACCTTTCCGTCCTGTGGATATCGACGGACGACTGGACGGACAAGGCCTACGTGCTGAACGCCGCGAAGTTGAGATGCTTCTTCCGCGAACTTGCGAGCCTCTCTTACGTCGGCAAAGAGCACGCATACCTCCGTTCCCATTACAGTTCTTCTCTTCTTCATCGCATTCCTCCGCTTCTCCGGCTGTTGCGTTCTCCAGGGGCTCCGTGTCCTCCGTTTCTCCGTGCCCTCCGTGTTAAGAATCTGCGTCCGAAGATTGAGGCGGATCCCAGACAAACCGCTTAATTCCATCTTTCAGAAGCGGCACATAGAAATTTATCAGCAACCCGACGTGGCACCCTGACAAGCGAAGATAAGTTAACACGACTGCAGCATGAACGGGAGCCAGCGCTTCCACGGACTTCAACTCGACCACGATTTTTCCGGCCACCAGGAAATCGGCGCGGTATCCGCACTCCAACTTAATGTCTTTGTACACGATGGGGATGGCACGTTGCCTGGCAAACGGGATACCCCGCAACGAGAACTCGCGGGCCAGGCATTCTTCGTAAGCCGATTCGAGCAAGCCGGGTCCGAGCAGCCGGTGCACCTCAATGGCGGCGCCGAGGATTTGGCGGGTTAGTTCGGCTTCCCGCATTACTGGGAAGAGACTTTAACACGGAGAGCACGGAGAAACGGAGAACACGGAGGAGGGAGTCAGAACCGACCGGCGCAATTCGATACCGGGCCGTGCTCGTGCTGGGGGATCTGCTCGCTTCTGAGCACGTGAAGTGCATTCACAGCGGCTCTGGAATCAGGAAGGGGTCTCGGCATCGAGTTTAGGTGATCGCGGTTTCCTCGTACGTGCCGAACACTACGCGCATGGCCTCGCAGATTTCGCCCAGCGTGGCGTAGGCCTTTACGGCATCGTAGATGAACGGCATCAGGTTTTCCGTGCCTTCGGCGGCCTTGCGCAACGCCGCAAGCCGTCGCTCGACTTCTGCGTTTGACCGCTCGGCGCGCAGCTTGCTCAGCCGCTCGCCCTGCCGCAGGGCCACGGTCTCATCAATTTGCAGGAAGTCCATGGGCTTGTCTTGGGAGACGAAATCGTTGACCCCGACGATGATCTTCTCCTTGCGGTCCACAGCCATCTGGTAATGGTAGGAAGCCTCGGCGATCTCGCGTTGCGGGTAAGAGTGCTCGATGGCGGCGATCATGCCGCCCAGGGCGTCGATGCGGCGGATGTATTCCCACGCCCCGGCCTCGACTTCGTTGGTAAGCGTCTCGACGAAATACGATCCGCCCAGCGGATCCACCGTGTTGGTCACCCCGCTTTCGTGGGCAATGATCTGCTGCGTGCGCAGGGCCACCGTCGCGGCGAACTCGGTGGGAAGCGCCCAGGCTTCGTCCAGTGAATTGGTGTGCAGCGATTGCGTCCCGCCCAGAACCGCAGCCAGCGCCTGGACCGCGGTCCGCACCACATTATTGTACGGCTGCTGCGCGGTCAGCGAGCAGCCCGCGGTCTGGGTATGGAATCGCAGCGCCCAGGTGCGCGGGTTGCGCGCGTGGAAACGCTCGCGCATGGTGGTGTGCCAGATGCGCCGCGCGGCGCGGTACTTGGCAATCTCCTCGAAAAAGTCATTGTGCGCGTTGAAGAAGAAGGAAAGCTGCGGCACGAACTCGTCCACATCCAGGCCGCGGCGGATACCCCAGTCCACGTACTCGATGCCGTCGCGCAAGGTGAAGGCCAGTTCCTGGGTGGCCGTCGAGCCGGCTTCGCGGATGTGGTACCCGCTGATGGAGATGACGTTGAACTTCGGCGTGTGCTTCACACCGAACTCGAAAGTGTCGATCACCAGCCGCATCGAAGGCTCGGGCGGGTAGATGTATTCCTTCTGCGCGATGTATTCCTTGAGGATGTCGTTTTGCAGCGTTCCGGAGATTTTCTTCCAGTCCGCACCTTGTTTTTCCGCCACCGCCAGGTACATCGCCCAGATTACCGCGGCGGGCGAATTGATGGTCATCGAGGTGGTGACGCCGCTCAACGGAATCTGATCGAAGAGGACTTCCATGTCCGCCAGCGAGCTGATGGCCACGCCGCACTTGCCCACCTCGCCCTCCGAGAGCGGGTGGTCGGAGTCGTAACCCATCAAGGTGGGCAGATCGAAAGCCACCGAGAGGCCGGTTTGGCCTTGGGAGAGCAAATAGCGGAACCGGCGGTTGGTGTCCTCCGCCGTGCCAAAGCCGGCGAATTGACGCATGGTCCACATGCGTCCGCGGTGCATGGTGGCGTGGATGCCGCGGGTGTAGGGTGGCTCGCCCGGCAGGCCGAGGTCGCGCTCTGCGTCCCACTCGGAGAGGTCCGCAGGGGTGTAGAGACGCCGAATCGGATAGCCGGAGACGGTAGTGAATTCCGCCGCGCGCTCGGGAGACTTGGCCAAGGTGGGCTTCAGAGTTTTCTCTTCCCACTCCTGCTCGCCGGCCGACGGCTTGCGCTTCGAGGCTTCTTCGTCCGCCAGTGTCTTGGTCCGTTCGGTCATCGGGCCTGCTCCTGGCCCATTTTGGGCGCGGGTGACTCCATCTTTTTCATGATATGCCAACCAGGGAAGCCCGGCAAGGAAGCGCTCCCCGAAGAGCGGAATCACGCGCGGCAATCCCCTCGGGGAAGCTTGGCCCGCAGAGTGAAAGGGGCCCGGCTCGCCTCCACCGGGCCCGGTTCCGTCGTGGCCAGTTCTCTCCGCGAGTTAAAACTTTCCGGAGCCGCCGGCCATTTCGCTGCTCTTGGTGCCCGGGATGAGCGGGACTCGCTCGATCTTGTCGTGCCGGGTGTCGGCGATGTCGATCTTGTTGACTTCGAGCGTGCGCCCCAGAGCGCGTTCGAAGTTGATCTTTGACTCGGTGAGATCCACCAGGGCGCGGACTTCTGTACTCCTGGAAGTGGCCAGGTCGCGTTGCGCCTGAATGACCAGGAAGATGGTCGAGGCGCCAAGCTGGAATTTCTTCTGTTCCGCGTCCAGGGTCTGCTCGGCCAGGATGCGGGCGCGAATGGCGGCATCGACGCGCGCCCTGTTCTGTTCCATGGCGATTTGCGTGTTGCGGACGTCTACCACCACGCTATTTTCCAGGCGCCGCAGAATGACTTCCCCCTGGCGCTGTGAAAGCTGCGCGCGATCGTTGTCGGCCTGTGCGCTGCGGTTACGAATGGGGATGGTCAGGTTGAGCTGCACGGCGTAGTTCGGGAAGTTGCTCTCGAAGACGTTGCGCAGAGCATCCCCAAGACCGTTCTCGGTGACTGGGCCGGGGGTGGTCGCGGTGCTGGAGGTAAAGATCTGGTTCCCGGCAATGAGGACCGGAGTGCCGTTCGCGGTCACGATGGGCAAGGTGCCGGCAACCAAGCCGGCCGGGATCCGCGTAATCTGGTTTCCCGACAGGCCCTGGGTGCCGTATTGGCCGCTCAAGGTGAGCGTGGGGAGAAGCGCGTTGCGTGTAGCCTTGGCGGTGATGCCGCGGCTGTCCAGATCGATCACCGCCTGGCGTACGTCAGGGCGCTTCTGTTTGGCTTCATTGACAGCGTCCTGCAGTGGCACGGTCGGGATATCGATGGGCTTGGTCACGCGGTCGACGGGAAAGACGGAGACGCCGATCAGGGCGGGGTTCATCAGCTCGCGGGAAATAAAGTTTTTGAGAGCGATCTCCTGCTGGAGAGCCAGGGTCTGCGCGACGATCAAGTCCCCGCGTGCGCGGGCCACTTCCGATTCCGCGCGGGTGACTTCGATCGGCGCCAGCGTGCCGATCTCCACCTGGCGCTTGTTGTCGTTGTACAGTTTTTGCGCCAACTCTACCGAGCGCTGCTTCACTTGGACGTCTTCTTGCGCGAAGACCAGCTCGTAGTAGGCGGTTTCCACCGCGGTGACCGTGGTGATGAGCTGCTGCTGGAAGGCCAGGTCAGCGATCTTGCGGCTGTTGCGCGCGACGCGAAGAAAGCGCAGGTTGGGGCCGAAGCCGAAACCGTTGAGCAGCGACTGCTGGAACTGCACGACCAGGGAGGAGGTGACGGACGGGTTGAAGAGCTGCGCCGGAGAGGTGGTGGATTGCCGCGTGTTGTTCAAACTCGCGGAGAAGTTGGTGCCGGTGGCAAAGCCCTGCGTGTAACCAAAGTTTCCGGTCGAGGTCTGGTTGGTCAGGGTGCTCAGCCCCGCCGACCCGGTACCGGAAAGGAACGGGTTGTTCACTGGGAAGGACGACCGGTTCCAGCCGAACACCGACGTCAATGTGGGGTCAAAGTTGATAAATGGGCCGAAGGGCGAGGAGCTGCCCGGCCCAGCCTTGGCCTTGAGCACATCGGTATCCGCCAGATAGGTGGCATAGCGCTGCACGCTGATGTCGAGATTGTTCTCCAGGGCCAGAGTCACGGCGTCCTGCAGGCTCAGCGTCAGCTTCCCGTCCTTGATCAGTTCATTAATCCCCGGCGTATTGGTGAGCACGGGCTCGGCGGGGTGGATCGAGGTATAGGGCTTGAAAATGTTCGGGAATCCTGGCTGTCCCTTCGTGTAGTCCAGGTCGAAAAGCTTGACCGTCTTGGACGACTGCGAAGTCTGGGCCGGCTCAGTGGTTTGAGCCGGGGGCTGGCCTGACGTCTGGGCGAGGGCCGGCATGGCTCCATTGACCAGCACTGCGAATCCCAGCACGGCCGTGGCACGCAGAAGCTTCACCTTCATATTCTCCTCTCTGCTTGTCCCTGCGGTAGCGGCCCGCTCAGCGGGCCGAAGTACCTACCAGGGCCAAGTTTCTATGATGATTTAACGTCCGGAGATGGTGATATGTTTCAATTTTGTAGGGGCAGGCAGCACCCTCCGGCGGGGACGTCGAGCCGCTTGCCACCATGCAAAAAGTGTCACGAAAGTGTAGCAGCGACAGCATTCCTTGACAATGCACCAGCCGCCGATTAGGCTCCCGTCCGTATGGCTGAAATCCTTAAGCCGGATGAGTTGCTGCGCTTGTTCGAGCGGTGCGGGGCCATCTCCCACGGTCATTTCGTCCTCTCCTCGGGGTTGCACAGCGATACTTACGTGCAGTGCGCCAGCGTTCTGCAACATCCGCGGGAAGCCGAACAGCTCGGGCGAGCCCTCGCGGCGCATTTCGAGGGCACGGCAATTGAGTGCGTTGCTTCTCCCGCCGTGGGCGGAATCCTGGTCGGTCATGAAGTGGCCCGGGCGCTGGGAGTTCGCGCCATTTTCGCCGAACGCGATGCCTCAGGTCATTTGACGCTGCGGCGCGGGTTTTCGGTAGAGCCAAATGAGCGCATCCTGGTGGTGGAAGACGTCTGGACCACCGGCGGCTCAACGGAAGAGACTATTGCCGTCCTTGCCGACGCGGGAGCGCGCGTGGTCGCCGCCGGCGCGCTGATCGATCGCAGCGGCGGGCGGCTCAACCTGCCGGTTCGCACCGCCTCTCTCCTCGAGCTCTCTATCTCCAACTACGATCCCTACAACTGCCCGCTGTGCCGCGCCGGGAGCAGTCCCGAGCGCCCCGGCAGCCGTTTTCTGCGCGTCGCGCCATAATCCTGCCATCAGCTACAAGCCGGCACAACGGGCAGCCCGTGGCATAATCAAAGATGAGGCTACAGGACAATGGCGCGCCGAGCTGCTCTTCGAAGCAAGATTGGCGCCGCGCGGGCATCGCGCGGCGAATCGCGGCGGCTGGCCGTTGCGCTGGCTGAAACGGGACGAGCGTTCTACGGGCGCGGCTGGACCTTGGGCACCAGCGGTAACTTCAGCGCCGTGCTGCGGCGCGAGCCACTCCGCCTGCTGATGACCAGTTCTGGGCTCGACAAAGGAACCCTGGCGGCAAAACAATTCGTGGAAGTGGACGCGCACGGCGCCGTACTCCGCGGAGCAGGGAAGCCATCGGCCGAGGCCCTGCTGCACCTTGCCGTGGCGCAGGTGCGCGGCGCTGGCGCCATCCTGCACACCCATTCGGTGTGGAGCACGCTCCTTTCCGACCTGCACGCCAGCGAGGGTGGGCTGGCCATCTCCGGCTACGAGATGCTCAAGGGGCTGGAGGGTGTCACCACGCACGAGCACCGCGAATGGCTGCCAATCTTCGAGAACTCGCAGGACATGAAGGCTCTGGCTGCGGAGGTGGAAGCCGCACTGCTTCGCCATCCTGCCGCGCACGGATTTCTTTTGCGCGCTCATGGGCTTTATACTTGGGGGGAGGATATTGCCCAGGCCCGGCGGCATGTCGAGATCCTGGAGTTCCTGATGGAAGTGGTCGGGCGGTCGCGGAACGGGGCGGCCGACCCGGACAGGAAGTGAGGCGACGCGATGGCTACGCTGAACATTCGCGACGAACACCGCACGTTAACCGAGCATAACTCTGTCCGCGACTACCTGGCGGGCCTGGGCATTGACTACGAGCGCTGGGAACCCGCGCATGCCGTGGCGGCGGACGCTCCCGCAGAGGAAATCCTCGCCGCCTACTCGGGGGAGATCGAGCGGCTGAAAGCCCAGGGCGGCTACGTCACCGCGGACGTCATTGACGTCAAGCCCCAGACGCCCGGCCTCGAAGCCATGCTCAACAAGTTCAACTCCGAACACTGGCACGACGAGGACGAGGTCCGCTTTATTATCGAGGGCCGGGGAATCTTTCACATTCATCCTCGGCAGGGCCCGGTGGTCGCCATCCAGGTGGAGGCGGGTGACCTGATTCGCGTGCCGCGCGGCACCTGGCATTGGTTCGACCTGTGCCAGGAGCGGCGCATCCGCGCGATTCGTCTTTTCCAGGACTCCTCGGGCTGGACGCCGCGCTACACCGAAAGCGGGGTGAGCAGCAACTACGAGCCCGTGTGCCTCGGTCCGGCTTACCTGCCGTCCAAGGCTTCGCTGAGCTGATCTTGACCGCGCCGTTTGATTCTGCCAGAACGCGGCTTCTTCTGCTGGACATTGAAGGCACCACCACCCCGATTGATTTCGTTTACAAGACGCTGTTCCCGTTCGCCAGCGCAGGCGCGGAAGCGTTTCTCAACGAGCATGGAGCAGATGAAGGGATTCGTGCGCTGGTCGAAGCCCTCCGCGCCCAGCGGGAGGAAGATGCGCGGCAGTTTTCCGGCGTCCCAGAGTGGGTGGAAACCACCGCACCGGAGCGAGCCGTCTCCGCCGCGGCGTACATTCGGTGGCTCATAGCTCGCGACAGCAAATTGACTGCGCTCAAGTCCCTCCAAGGACAAATCTGGGAGACCGGCTACCGCAGCGGCGAGTTACGCGGCGAAGTCTATCCGGACGTGGCGCCGGCCTTCACGCGCTGGCGCTTGCAAGGCCGGCGCATGGCAATTTTTTCTTCCGGCAGCGTTCTGGCGCAAAAGCTTCTGTTTGCGTATTCGACGGCCGGTGATTTAACGGAATTCCTCGACGGCTACTTTGACACCACCGCGGGTATTAAGCGCGAAGCCGAAAGCTACCGCCGAATCGCCCAGGCAGTCGGAGTCACCCCCGCAGAGACGCTGTTTCTTTCCGACGTGATCGGCGAGCTGGACGCAGCGCGAGAGGCTGGGATGGCTACCGCGCTCTCCCTGCGTCCGGGAGTTCAGGTGGTGGGAGAGACGGCGCATCTTCGAATTCGGAGCTTTGACGAAGTGTTTTCTTAGGCCGAGGGTTGCGCGTTGCGCCGGCAGAAAACCCTCAGGTCAGTCCCGGTCACAAACCGACCGGGGCGCGACCTGAGCTACATGGGACCGACAATCACGCTCGCGAATATGCTGTGGCCACTTCCCGTTGACTTGCGTCCATGAGGGCGAATAGGATGCGGTGGCATCCGTTGCAGTGGAGCAATCCTTGGCCGACGAGTCTTTTTCGCATTATCGAATCTTACAGAAGCTCGGCGGCGGCGGGATGGGCGTGGTCTACGAGGCCGAGGATCTCAGCCTCGGGCGCCGCGTCGCTCTGAAATTTCTCCCGGAAGACCTGGCCAGAGATTCCCAGGCACTCGAGCGCTTCCGCCGTGAGGCGCGTGCTGCCTCCGCGCTCAATCATCCCAATATCTGCACGATCTATGAGATTGGCGAAGCCGACGGGCGAAACTTCATCGCCATGGAGCTTCTCGAGGGCCAAACTCTCAAGCACCGCATCGGCGGCAAACCCATCGAACTCGAGCTTCTCCTCGACCTGGCCATTCAGATTGCCGACGCGCTGGAGGCCGCGCACGAAAAGGGCATCATCCATCGCGACATCAAACCGGCGAACATATTTGTCACCCGGCGGGGGCATGCCAAGATTCTCGATTTCGGTCTGGCGAAATCGGCGGTGCACGCCGTGACCACTTCCGCCGCGCCCACACTAGATTCTCCGGGCGGAGTGTCCGTGGATCTTTTGACCAGCCCGGGCGCTGCGGTTGGAACAGTCGCCTACATGTCTCCAGAGCAGGCCCGCGCGAAAGAACTCGATGTGCGCACCGACCTTTTCAGCTTCGGTGCTTTGCTCTACGAGATGGGCACGGGCACGCTGCCGTTTCGTGGTGTCAGCTCCGCGGTGATCTTCGATGCCATCCTGAACCGCGAGCCGACGCCGCTGGTGCGCCTCAACCCCGACCTGCCCGCGGATTTCGAGCGCATCATCGGCAAGGCGCTGGAAAAAGACCGCGAGGTCCGCTACCAGCACGCTTCGGAGATGCGTGCAGATCTGAAACGTCTGAAGCGCGATACCGACTCGGGCCGCACAGCCAAAGCGCCTTCCGGGGACTCTGTGACTGCGGCACAAGCCGCAAGTTCTTCTTCCGTGGCGTTGAATGCTGCGAGTGGAGTAAGAGATACCTCTGCCGCGTCGCAACAGTCCGTCGCGGCGATTGCTGTGCCGGCGGCGCGCCGCGTGCCGGCGTGGCTGATCGGCAGCGTGATTCTTGTCGCTGTCCTGGCGGGAGGGGCGCTGCTGCTCCGCAATCGCATCGGTCGCCGCCCAGCGCCGTCTCTGGCCGACATGAGCGTTTCGAGCTTCACGTCCGTGGGCAACGTGCTCCACGCGGCAATATCCCCCGACGGCAAGTGGGTGGCGTACGCGACCGGAGAAAGCAATAACGTAGGCATCTGGGTCCGTCAGGTAGCCACGTCCAGCGCGGTACAGATTCTTCCCCCTGCTGCAGGCTTCTTCCGCGGCATGACGTTTTCGCCGGACGCCAACTATGTCTTTTTCGTTCGCAACCTGGGCGGCACCGGGTACAGCGCCCTGTTTCAAGTGCCCACGCTGGGAGGGGCGCCTCGCCAGGTCATTTACGACGTGGACAGCGCGGTCAGCATTTCGCCGGATGGCAAGATGATTGCTTTTGTCCGCGCCGCTCCTGAGCAAAACATCAGCCGGCTGATGGTCGCCAATGTGGATGGTTCAAGTGAGCGTACGCTAGCCACTCACAGTTTCCAGAATTTCTTCACTGCTTATGGACCCGCGTGGTCGCCCGACGGAAAAACCATTGCAATAAATGCGGCGGAGTCCACTGCGAGCCAGAGTCACCTCGAAATCGTGGAGGTGCAGTCCGGTCGCGAAACACAGCTCGGTCGCAGCGCATGGAGTAATCCCCGCCAAGTCGCCTGGCTGCCGGACGGCAGCGGCCTGGTTCTTGCCGCGCCGGTATCGTCTTCCAACGCCAACCCGCAACTCTGGATGGTTTCCTATCCGGAAGGGGAAGAGCGGCGCATCACCAACGACTTGAACTTCTACGACGGCGTGAGCCTCTCGGCCGACGGCTCCACAATCCTTACCGTGCAGTTCACGTCCCTTTCCGGGCTCTGGGTGGTGCCCACCGGTGGGCTTGGACGGCCGGCCGAGACCAAGCAGGTGCGCACTTCGGGAAGCGGGCAAGACGAGGGTACAGGGGGACTCGCCTGGACACCGGAGGGCAAAATTCTTTACACCTATGCGAGCGGCGGCAAAATGAGGCTCGCGACGGTCAAGCCGGAGGGTGGTCAGGCTCAGGACCTGCCGGTAGGTGTCGAAGGGTTCCTGAGCACGCCTTCTGTCTGCGGGAATGGCCGCTTCATGGTCTTTCATTCTTTCGATCCATCGGGCGAGGGGGTATGGCGCGCCGATCTCGATGGCAGCAATCCGAAACAACTGACCCGTGGCCAACCGATTCGACAAACGGTATGCACACCAGATGGCAAGGAAATGGTGTATCCCGTTTTCACCCAGGGTAAGAACCTTCTTATGAAAATGCCCATAGATGGCGGCACGCCGGTGGACCTTAGAGAAGAGTTCGTCAGCTGGCTCGACGTATCTCCCGACGGGCGCCTCATTGCGGCCTTTTCTCGCGCCGATTTATCCAAACCACCGAGACTCCTGATCATGCCGCTCGACGGTGGTGATCGGCGGGTACGTTTCGAGCTGCAGACCGGAACCTCCGGATCCAGCCGGACAGCGGTCCTGGCGTGGATGCCCGATGGCCGCTCTGTAGCATACGTCGTGAGTCAGAAAGGCGTGGGGAACCTGTGGGCCCAACCGGTCAATCTGGATTCGAGTTCACCATCTCCGCCGACCCAGATCACCCGCTTCACCTCCGACCAAATCTTCAGTTTCGGCTGGTCGGCCAACGGCAAGCAGCTCGCGCTCGCCCGCGGCCGGCGGCCGTCGGACGCCGTCCTCATCTCCCACTTCCGTTAACGCAAAGCAGAGACTCTGCGGGGCGGGGAGAGTAACAAACCGGGAAAAATCTAACGCAGAGACGCAGAGTACGCAGAGGGCCGCGGAGAAAACGTCGGATTGTTCCTCTCCTCTACCTCCTATCTCTCCTTTCCTTCCTCTACCTCCTCTATCTCCTCTACCCCTTTCCCTCCTTTCTCTTCTCCCGTGCGATACTTTCCCCTCCCATGCGCAACATCAAGCTCATCGTGGCCTACGACGGCACCGACTTCCACGGCTGGCAGATACAGGCGGGGCAGCCGACCATTCAAGGCACTCTCGTAGCCGTGGCCTCGCAGCTCACCCAGGAGCGCGTGTTTCTATACGGCGCGGGACGCACCGACGCTGGTGTCCACGCGCGCGGCCAGGTAGCCCATTTCAAGACGCATTCGGGGCTTTCTCCCCTCGAGTTCCAGCGCGCCTTTAACGCTCTGCTCCCTCCGGCAATTCGAGTGCAGCGCTGCGAAGAAGAGAGCCCGGACTTCCACGCGCGGTTCCAGGCGCAGGCCAAGACTTACCAGTACCGCATCCTCCGCGGGCGAATCGTGCCGCCCTTCGAGCACCGCTACGTTTTGTACTATCCCTTTCCACTCGACGAAGAGGCGATGATGCGCGCCGCGCCACTGTTTGAAGGCGAGCACGACTTCACCTCCTTCGCCGGCTCGACCGGTTCGGAGGAAGACGACCAGCAGCGCACGGCGTTGCGCGAGGTGCTCAGCTCGCAAATCGCGCGCGTCTCCCGCGAAGATCTGATCGCGCCCGGCACGCACGCGGATCAGCCGGCCCCTTATGAACTGCGCTATTCCGTCCGCGGGCGCTCGTTCATGCGCTACATGGTGCGCAAGATCGTCGGAACGCTGCTCGAGATCGGCCGCGGCAAGCTCCAGCCAGAAGACATTCCGCGGCTATTTGAACTGCGCGACCGCTCGAAATCCGGGCCGACGGTGGCGCCGCATGGTTTGTCTCTGCAATCGGTCGAATATCCGGAGCGCTGGCGGCTGACGGCGCGGGAAGGGAAGTGAGCGGTGCGCCGGCGCACGCAAAATCGGTTAGAATTCGTGTTCTGATGGCCACGGCCTCCCAGCCCGCTCAGCTCGCCCCCGCACCCGCACATCTGTCTTCTCTCGACCCGTCAAACGGCGAAGTGATCGCGCAGTTCGAGATCACCCCTGCGGGAGAAGTTGCGGGCATTGTCGAGCGTGCGCGGCGCGCGCAGAGCACCTGGGCGCGCGTCCCGCTGGCCGAACGATGCGCCAAGGTGGCGCGTGTGCGCGAGGTGCTCTACGCGCGGCGGCAGGAAATCGCCGAGTTGGTCACGCGGGAGGCCGGGAAACCGCGCGTGGAATCACTGTTCGCGGAGGTTTTGGTCGCACTCGATATCTGCGCTTTTTATGCAACGAACGCGGCGCGAATGCTCCGCTCCGAGCGAGTGCCGCATCACAATCTGGCCATGAAGAGCAAGTCCGGCCGGCTTTTCTACGAGCCGTTCGGCGTCATCGGCGTGATTTCGCCATGGAATTACCCGCTGGCCGTTCCCATGGGCACCGTGGTGCCCGCGCTGGTCGCCGGAAATACTGTGGTGTTGAAGCCGTCCGAGCTTACGCCGTGGTGCGGCTCGCTGGTGGCGGAGCTTTTCCAGCAGGCGGGTTTCCCGCACGACCTTCTGCAGGTGATCCAGGGTGGTGGCGAGATTGGTGCGGCGCTCATCGCCGCGCGTCCCGACAAGGTAGTTTTCACCGGAAGCGTCGAAACGGGGCGTCGCGTGGCCGCAGCCTGCGCCGAGAAGCTGATTCCCAGCGTGCTCGAGTTGGGCGGCAAGGACGCCATGCTTGTCCTGGCCTCGGCGGATCAGGACATCGCCTCGAGCGCCGCTGTCTGGGGCAGCTTCACCAACTGCGGGCAGGCGTGCCTCTCGGTAGAACGCATTTACGTCGAGCGTGGCGTCGCCGACAAGTTCATTCAGATGTGCGTCGAAAAAACGAAGCGGCTGAAGCTGGGCTCGCCACTCGACCCGGAAACGGAAGTCGGCACGATGATTCGTCCCACTCAAGTGGACCGCGTCACCGCGCAGCTCGATGATGCCGTGGCCCGCGGAGCGCGGATCCTCACCGGTGGCCGCCGCCGCCCTGACCTTGGTCCCGCGTACTTCGAGCCCACCGTGGTTACCGGCGTGACGCCGGACATGAAGCTGATGCAGGAAGAGACCTTTGGCCCCGTTCTGGCTGTCGCCGTCGTCGACAGCGCCGCGGAAGCCGTGCGCCTGGCCAACGATTCCGAGTTTGGCCTGAGCGCCAGCGTATGGACCGGCGATGCGCGCCAGGGCCGCGAAATCGCGGCGCAGCTACGCGCCGGCAGCGTGATGGTGAATGATGTCGCCAGCTACTTCGGGATCTGCGAAGCCCCGCACGGCGGACGCGGCGCCTCCGGCTGGGGCCGCACGCACTCCCGCGCCGGTCTGCTCGAGCTGGTGCAGGCGAAATATGTGGACGTGGATCTGCTGCCGCGCTGGTCGAAAGCCTGGTGGTACGGCTACAATCAGTCGTTGGCCGTCGCCGCGGACCATTTTCTCCAGTTTCTGTTTGCACAAGGGATTGTTGAGCGGCTGAAGGGCGCTCCCGGAGCGATGCGCTCGCTCTTCCGGGACAGCAAGATTTAAGTAACACGCCGAATCTTTCTGGATGTGAGGGAAACCTGGATGGCTGACGCACCGACTCCTGCAACCACTCAAGAAATCGCACCGCCCGAGCCGCCTAAGATCAAAATCAGGAAACCGCGCATGCGCGCGTGCGATGAGAAGGACGCCAAGGGCAAGGTCTGCTGCGGCCATCTGAAGCGCTGGTACGACTATCCGGCGGACGTCGCGGCACGGGTGGGGAAGAAGGCTGAAATCTATCGCTGCGAGAACTGTAAGGTGCTCTACCGGCCCAACCCGAAAGAGATGCCGCGAAGTTACACCCAGCGGTATTAAGTGGGACAGACATTCTTGTCTGTCCCAACCGCGGCTCAGGCAAGCACTTCGCCGTTTGCTCGAGTCGCCTCAACGGCCGCCGGTTGAGCGTTTGCGAGGCCGGGACAGACAAGAATGTCTGTCCCACCGATAGCCCATGAATCACAACGACCTCATCTACGATTGGAACACCGTCGGTGGCTTGGACATTCCTCCCGGCCGCCGCGTTCTGCTGAACGATGAAACGCTGCGCGACGGCTTGCAAAATCCTTCGGTTGTAGATCCCAGCATCGAAGACAAGCTGCGCATCCTGCACCTGATGGAAGCCCTGGGGATCGATGCGGTGGACATCGGTCTGCCCGGTGCCGGCCCGCGCGCCGTGGGGAGTGCCGAAGCGCTGGCCCGCGAAATTGTCCGCGCGCGGTTGAAAATCCGTCCAAACTGCGCCGCGCGCACCCATGAAAACGACATACGCCCCATCGCCGAGATCTCCCAGCGCGCCGGGATCGCCATCGAGGCGGCCACGTTTCTGGGCTCGAGTCCCGTCCGCCGCCTGGTCGAGGATTGGACGGTGGACCACCTGCAAGCTCTAACCGAGAAAGCGGTGAAGTTCGCGGTGGCGCAGGGACTGCCGGTGATGTACGTCACTGAAGACACCACTCGCACCGACCCGGGTACGCTGAAGCGCCTTTACCGCACGGCCATCGAGTGCGGCGCGCGGGCCATCGCCCTGTGCGACACAGTCGGCCACGCCACGCCGCGCGGGGCTTACAATCTGGTGCGTTTTGCCATCGAAGAAATCGTCAAGCCGTCGGGCGAAGCAATTCGTGTTGACTGGCACGGCCATTGCGACCGCGGGCTGGCAGTTGCCAATTGTCTTGCCGCGGTCGCCGCGGGCGCCGACCAATTGCACGGCGTGGCCAACTCGCTCGGTGAGCGCGTGGGCAACGCCCCCATGGAGCTATTGCTGGTCAATCTCCGCCTGTTGGGGCTGATTGACCGCGACCTCTCGCGGCTGAAGGAATACTGCGAGACCGTGGCTCGGGCCACGGGCACGGTCATCCCGCCGAATTATCCGGTCATCGGCCGCGACGCCTTCCGCACCGCTACCGGCGTGCACGCTGCGGCGATCATCAAAGCGTACCGCAAGGGCGACGCGCAGCTGGCCAACTCCGTTTATAGCGGCGTGCCTTCGCATCTGTTCGGCCTCGAGCAGGTGATCGAGATCGGGCCGATGAGCGGGCGCTCCAACGTGGTCTTCTGGCTCGAAAAGCGCGGCGTCGCCGCCAGCGACGCGGTGGTCGATCGCATCCTCACCGCCGCGAAACAGTCCAGCCACGTGCTCAGCGAAGCCGAAATCCTGCCATTGCTCCCTGAGGCTGACCAGGCCGCCGCGAACCGGTCGCGGGTGTAGCTCGTTGTCCTCCCGCTCACTGAGCAAAGGATTGGGGCGAGTGCTGCAAGTTCTGCTCGTCTCCTGTATTCTTTCTTCGATGGCCATGCCGCTCAGCTCGATGCGTGCCGGAGCCCTGGTAGCTGCCGAGCCCAACCCCATCGATGCGCTTCTGAGGGAGTCAACTGTGTCTCGGGCGGTGGAAGCGGTAGACCGCTCGACCGGATGGGTCCTCGAACAGCAGATCCAGCTCACGGAAATTCCTGCGCCCACGTTCCACGAAGAAGCGCGCGGCGCGGCGGTCAAGAAACTTTTCGGCTCGGCTGGACTGAAGACCCGCGTGGACTCAGCGGGCAACGTGATTGGCGAGCGGCCCGGCTCGCGCCGCGACATTGTTCTTCTCTCCGCGCATCTGGATACGGTTTTCCCGGCGGGCACACCGGTCCGCGTCCGTAAGGACGGCCGCCTCTACCATGGCCCGGGTATTTCCGACAACGGGGCGGGACTGGCCGCCCTGGTGGGCGTGGCCCGCGTTCTCCGCGATGCCAGGATTCGCACGCAAATGACCTTGGTCTTCGCCGCCAACACCGGCGAGGAAGGTGAAGGCAACCTGCGCGGCATGCGCAAGCTCTTGGAGACCTACAAGGGCCGGGTGCGCGCGGTCATTGCCATCGACGGCGCCTCCATCGAGCACATCACCTCGATGGCCCTGGCCTCGCGCCGCATTGAGGTTTCTCTTTCCGGGCCGGGCGGACATAGCTGGGCGGATTTTGGTCTCCCCAATCCCATCCATGCCCTGTCGCGCAGCGTGGCCAAGTTCGTGCAGACGCACGTTCCCGATAATCCGCGGACGACATTTAATGTGGGTGTCATCACCGGAGGCACCACCGTCAATTCCATCCCCGGCCAGGCATCCATCAAGGTGGATCTGCGCTCGGAAGACGAGACCCAGCTCGATACCCTGGAATCGGCGCTGCACCAGGCCGTCGACGCCGGAGTCGAAGAGGAAATGGCTGCGGCCAGGAAAGCCGGGCATCCTGAAGCGGCGCGTCTGGAAGTGAAATACAACCTCCTGGGCGTCCGCCCCGGCGGGGAGCTGGCGGCCAATGCTCCGCTGCTCGAAGCCATCCGCAATGTGGACCGCGCGCTGGGCAACCGCTCGCGGCTGGAACGCTCCTCGACCGACGCCAATGTTCCGCTTTCCATGGGCATCCCGGCCATCGCCATAGGCGGCGGCGGACGCGCCGGTGGCGCGCACACGCTCGGCGAATGGTATGACCCCAAAGGGCGCGAACTGGGGCTGAAGCGCGTCCTGCTCACCGCGCTGGCGATTGCCGGACTGGAGCGATAAATGACAGGAAGAGTTGCCGCATCCGCAGCGCGTTCGCGGTCCTTTCGTTTCATGATTGTGCTGGCGGCAGCGATGTTCACCGCGGCGCTTTCCGCGCGTTCCCTGGTTTTTTCGGACGCTGTTGCCGGGGCGTTTTGTATTTTCGCACCGGCTTCTGCAGCGTCTTTGGCCAGCTTTCCTCCGCTCTCGCCCGTCCCGCCCGCCGACCTGCTTCTGCTGAACGGCAACATCTACACCGGAGATGCCGCCCACCCGCGCGTGGAAGCCGTGGCCATCCAGGGTGAACGCATCGTCGCGACGGGCACCACGGCGGAGATGCGCGCGTACCGCGGCCCGCGCACCCAGGTGATAGACCTGGGCGGCGCATTCACCATGCCGGGGTTCAACGACTCCCACGTCCACTTGGCCAGCGGCGGGGAAGGCAAGCTCAGCGTGCAGCTCGATGGGGCGGGGTCGCTCCAGGAATTCCAGCAGCGCATCCGCGAACGCCTGAAGGATTACAAGCCGGAAGAATGGGTCACCGGCCAGGGCTGGGACCACACTCTCTGGCCAACCAGAAAGTTTCCCTCGCGGCAGGATCTGGACGCCGTTTCCACCGAGCACCCCATGTATTTTGACCGCGTGGATGGACACATTGCCGCGGCCAACACGCTGGCGCTGCGTCTCGCCGGTGTTACCCGCGACACCAAAGACCCGCCGGGCTCCAGCATCGAGCGCGACTCCAAGGGCGAGCCCACGGGAATCCTCAAGGAAGGCGCCGCGAAATTCCTGGTACGGAGCAAGATTCCTCCGCTCTCGGCCGAGCAGCGCCGGAGGGGCATCGAGCTGGCGCTGGAGGACGTGGCGCGCAACGGGGTCACTTCTCTCCAGGACAATTCCAGCAGCGAAGATTTCGTAACCTACCAGCAACTAAAAGCAGAAGGCAAACTCACCGCGCGGATTACCGAATGGCTGCCCTTCACGGCTTCTCTGGCGCAGCTCCAGGCCATGCGCACCCAGGGCGGAACATCTGACCTGATGCTGCGCACCGGCGCGCTGAAAGGCCTCGTGGATGGCGCGCTAGGCGCGCGGACCGCGGCGCTGCTCACTCCCTATGCCGACGATCCAACGACCAGCGGTATCCTGGTGATCCCCGCTGACCGGCTGGCCCAGATGGTCATTGAGCGCGACAAGGCGGGCTTCCAGATCACTCTGCACGCCATCGGCGACGGCGCTAATCGCGCTGCGCTGGACGCCTTCGCCGCTGCGCTGGGCGCCAACGGGCGGCGCGATTCGCGTCACCGCATCGAACACGCCCAGGTGGTGGCGCCGGAAGACATCGCGCGCTTCGCACAGCTTGGAGTAATTGCCTCGATGCAGCCGCGGCATGAAACCACGGACATGCGCTGGGCCGCGGATCGTTTGGGGGCGGCGCGCTCGCGCGGCGCCTACGCCTGGAATTCGCTGCGCAAGCACAATGCCCGGCTGGCCTTTGGCACCGACTATCCAGTGGAACCGATCAACCCTTTGCTGGGTCTCTACGCTTGTGTCACCCGCGCGCGACCGGAAGGTGGCGCGTCGTGGATGCCACAGGAACGCATCACCGCCGATGAATGCATCTCCGCCTACACCCAGGGCTCGGCCTATGCCGAATTTGCGGAGAAGGACAAGGGCCGCATTGTGGTTGGTCAATTGGCGGACATCATCGTGCTCTCCGCAGACCCCACAAAAGTCGTTCCCGCTGGAATCCTGAAAATCGCGGTTCGCAAGACATTCCTCGGCGGGAAACAGGTTTATCCCCCGCTCCTCTCAGCCAAGTAAGTCGGCGACATTTCTGATTGATGTGTGCTGAAAGTTTCCGCTGAGATTCTTCGTCCGCCGCGGCGGGCTCAGAATGACGGCGAAGAGGGGACGCGTTTATCCGGAGCGGAAGCTTGGTGCGAAATCCGGGTTAGTCCTTCAGGATTTCGATTGCGGTGAGGGCCCCGTTCTCCGCTTGGTCGATGAACGGTTGGTAAGTGATGTTGGCCCGGAGGCCGTTGATGTCGTGGCAGGGATTGAAATTGGCGGGCGGCTCCCAATCGGAAGCGAGGTAGTCGATTTTGGTGTAATTGTTGGTGAGCAAGACGTAATCCCGGTTGCGATAGGAAAGAGTGAGACGCATGGCCAGTCCCTCGCATTCGACCGCGGTAATGCGGCCCAGGGCGGTCCTCTTCTCCTTGATCACTGGAGGCAGGTCCCCGGGTTTGGGGGCCAGGATCTCGCTCTTTCCGACGCGCGTACCTGTTGCCGGCGGGGGCGGGACATCCTGCGATTGGACCCCAACGGTTCTCCCGGACTCCAATAGCTGCTTCTTATTTGCTTCGTAATCTTCCATCTGGATCACCGCGGCGAGAAGTTGGTGTGCGGCCTGGAGCTCCTCGGGGGTGCGCGCCTGAGCCAACGAGCGCTCGGCAATTCGCGCGGCTTCCTTCGTGTTGCGCATCCGCAGGAGCACGTAGCCGATGTTGATGACATGCGCCTGGACGCCGGGCTCGAGCATGGCTGCTTTGCCAACCAAGGCCAGCGCGTCTTCCAGTTTTTCGTCGCGCAAAACGTAGAGGTGCGCCAGTGCTGAATACGCCGGTGCAAAATTCGCGTTCAGCTCAATCGCGCGGCGCAGGCCGGCCTCGGGTTTCTCGAGGTCGGTGCTTGTCGCGACTTTCTCCAGAGTGCTGAGCGCTGCGAAATAGTGAGCCAGGTAACTTCCCGAATCGAGCTCCACGGCGCGGGAGAAAAACGCCGATGCCTGAGTCTGGTCCCCGCTGCGCAGCGCCAGCCGCCCGAGTGCTTCGTGGACCACGGCGAGATTCGGGTCGAGCCGCAACGCTTCTTCGAGCAGCGGCCGCGCATCGTTCAGGCGATTGGTGGTGACCAGAAAATCGCCGCGCAGGGCCAGAGATTCCGCCTGCGGAATCTCCCGGGAAGGGAAGTCGCGCTCATCGAGAAGGGCAGGAGGGGGAGAGGACAGATGATAAAAAGCGGCCTGGTGAATGTAATTTTGCAACGCTTTGCCGAGTTCCGCCGGATCGCCAAACGCGCGGCGCGCCGCCTGGGCAGTAGGCAAGTCCTCTTTCTGCATGAGTTCGAGGAACTGGCGAAGCTGCGGGGTGTGCGCGCGGCGGTTGCCTAGAAGGAGGTAGTGCACCAGTGCCCATGACTGGGCGTAAAAGATCGTCGCCCGGTTGGCTTCGTTGTACAGCGGGGAGCGATTGTCGGCGCCCATGAGCACGTCCATGGGGATGAGCGATGTGGCGCGGAGACTCTCGATATGCGCCACGCTTGGCTCGCCGATGGAGATCTCCTTGTCTCCAATCCTGGTCTGGGCGTAGAACTCCGCCAGTCCTTCGTTGAGCCACAGGGGCAGATCGGTGAAATTCAGGCGCACCAGCAGGTGGACATATTCGTGGTACTCGACCGAGTAGGGGTTCTCGCCGGTCACGTCCACGCGCAGCGCCACGTAGGTGGCTTCCGCCGCGGAGACGAATTCCCCGGTGGGATGCACCTGCCCCTTGCGTTCCCAATGTTGGGGGAGAAGCTGACGCAGTGATTTTTCGTCCTTCACCGCCAGGATGGTGATCGGCGCGCCAGTATCCACCTTGGTCTTGGGAAGAAGTTTCTGGAATACGGCGCGGATCTGCTCGAACTGGCCGGCCACGTGCCGCGCCTGCTTCACGCCGGCATTGCTGACCGTCCGGAAATGGGGAGCGCGAACCTCCGTCCATGTTTCCGGCTTATCCGCCGGCCAGACGGTTGCGGTCAGCAGCCCCGCCAGCACAACCATTCCGAGATAGGGAGCGCCCTTCATTCTTTTTCTGTTGGCCGGATTATCGCACTATTTAATTAAGTGTTCCATTTACTTACGCACCGCCCTGGGGCGCATGGTCATCTGGCCAATGCGGCTCTTTCTTCGGCGGCGCTTCCTGTGTACTCTGCGCTCGGCGGTCCGGCGGGCCAGTGGCGGAAATTGGCGCCGAGAGAACGACTCACGTTTACCCGCGCCGCCCAAGGAGGAGAAAGACATGCAAGCGCTCATTCCCGCGGCCCGAATTATTGTGGCCTTCCTGCTTATGGTGCCGGCGGCACTACTGGCGGTCAGCACCGACCAGCCCGCTCCGCAGCGCCGCTACATCAATCGTCCCGGGAGGACGAATACGTTGCCCTTCAGCGACGCCGTCCTCGCCGGCAACACTCTGTACATCGCCGGCAATATCGGGCTCGATCAGAAAACCGGCCGCCCGCCCGAGGTCATCGAAGACGAAGCGCGCCTGGTGCTGGACGGCATCAAAGCCACGCTCTCCGAGGCGGGCATGACTATGGATGATCTGGTATCGGTGCAGATCTTCTGCTCCGATGTAAGCCTGTTCAGCAGGTTCAACGTCGTCTACCGGACTTATTTCCAGAAGGATTTCCCGGCGCGCGCCTTCATCGGCTCCGGGCCGCTGCTGTTCAGCGCGCACTTCGAAGTCCAGGCGGTAGCTGTAAAGCGGTAAGCGCCTGGCATGCAGGCGCCTAAATTCGTGAACCTGATCCCGCGGGACGGGATCAGAATTGCGACGTTTTCACAGGCATGAAGCTCAGACTCAAAGCCGACCTCGCGCTCGTCGTTGCCACCATGATCTGGGGCGCCGGCTTCGTTTTCTTTAAGACTGGACTCGACCACAGCTCGCCGCTGGCGTTTCTTGCCGTGCGCTTCGCTCTGGGCTCAATTGTCCTCGGGGTCCTCTATCAAACCAGCCTGCGCCAGCTCAATCGCGACGACTTCCGCGCCGGAGCAATCATCGGCGGGCAGCTTTTCGCGGGGTTCGGTTGCTTGACTGTAGGTCTGGCCACCACCACGGCTTCCAAGGCGGCCTTCATCAACAGCTCGGAATCCGTCCTTCCCGCGGTGTTCCTGGCTCTGTTCTGGGGAAAGCGCGGCTCCTGGCGGTTGTGGATGGGGGCCGCGGTCGTCCTGGCAGGGCTTTATTTCATCAGTGTTCCGGTCGCTGGGTTGGGCGCACTGAACCGCGCGGATGCCCTGGTCTTTTGCGGCGCGGTGCTCTTCGCTTTCCACACCATCAGCATCGGGCATTACGGGCCCAAGCACTCCGTGGCCGTCCTCTCGTTTCTGCAGGTACTGGTCACGGCGATCCTGGCTTTGGCGGCGCTGCCCGTTTTCGCCGCGATGGGCTGGGAGCAGCCCCGGTTCGACTCTTCTTCCACGCTGTGGGTCGCTGTTCTGTTTACGGTGGTCGGCTCGATCGTCATCGGTTTCACCATTCAGGTGTGGGCGCAGCGGCATACGCCGGCGTCGCACGCCGGGCTCCTGTTCAGTCTGATTCCCGTCTTTGCTTCGATCGCATCCTATTTCTGGCTCGGCGAGCGCATGGGGATGCGCGAGGTTTCAGGTGCGGGCTTGATCCTGCTGGGGATCGCCGTGACCTCTTTCCGGGCGCCGAGCGAACCGGGGCCGGATGCGGCACTTGTGCTTCCGGATGTGTGAAGGCGGCGAACAGCGCTGCAAAGAGTTATTTTGCCGGCGGGGTGATCAGGACATCCACCGCCGCGGCATCATAGAGCGGCGCCGACGGACGGTGGCTGGCTTCGTAGGCCGCGATCTTGCCGTCCTTGAGCAGGGAAACGGCGATGTCATCCAGGCCCTTCAACAGCACATCGCGCCGGAAGGGATCAATCTCGAAGCGCGCGGAAAAATCCTTGCCGTCGGAGACCGTCTGGGTCTCGAGGTCCACCGTCAGGCTGTAGCCTTCGCGCTCATCGATGCGGCGGAACAGCTCCTCCACCTGCGCTTCGGAAAGTTCCAGAGGCAGGAGGCCGTTCTTGAAGCAGTTGTTGTAGAAGATGTCGCCAAAGCTGGGCGCAATCACTGCGCGGAAGCCGTAATCCAGCACCGCCCAGGCGGCGTGCTCGCGGCTGGACCCGCACGCAAAGTTCGCCCGCGCGAGCAGGACGCTGGCCGACTTGTACTTGGGGGAGTTCAGGACGAATTGCGGGTTGGGCACTTCGCCATCGAAGTAGCGCCAGTCGTAGAACAGCACGCGGCCGTAGCCCTCGCGCGTCAGCAGTTTGCAGAATTGCTTAGGCACCATCTGGTCGGTGTCCACGTTCACGCGGTCCATTGGCGCGACCAGGCCGGTGTGCTTTAGGAATGGCTGCATGTTTGCGGTGTCAGCTCCCTGCGGGAAGTTTATTCAGCGGCGTCCACATTCCATTCGCGGATATCCACAAAATGGCCGGCGATAGCCGCCGCGGCGGCCATCAGCGGGCTTACCAGGTGCGTGCGGCCGCCCTTGCCCTGGCGGCCTTCAAAATTGCGGTTCGAAGTGCTGGCGCAGCGCTCGCCGCTGGGCAGACGATCATCGTTCATGGCGATGCACATGCTGCACCCGGCATCGCGCCATTCAAAGCCCGCCGCGGTGAAGATGCGGTCCAGGCCCTCGGCCTCGGCCTGCGCCTTGACCACGCGCGAGCCCGGCACCACCAGCGCCTGCTTCAGGCTTTTTGCCACGTGCTTGCCGGCCACAACACGCGCGGCCATGCGCAAATCTTCAATGCGCGAATTTGTGCAAGAGCCGATGAACACGCGATCGAGGGGGATGTCCACCATCGGCGTCCCGGGTTTCAGGGCCATGTACTGGAGCGCCAGCTCGGCGGCCTGGGTATCCACTTTGTCGGAAAACGAGGAGGGGTCGGGGACGCGGCCGGTAACTCCGGTGACCATCCCCGGGTTGGTGCCCCAGGTGACTTGCGGGATGATGTCGGCGGCGTTCAAATCCAGCACGCGGTCGAAGCGCGCGTCAGGGTCGCTGGCCAGTTTGCGCCAGGAAGTTACTGTCTCCTGAAAATCCTTTCCGCGCGGGACAAACGGGCGTCCCTCGAGGTAAGTGAAAGTGGTATCGTCCGGCGCTACCATTCCGGCGCGTGCCCCGCCCTCGATGGACATATTGCATAGCGTCATCCGCCCTTCCATGGAGAGTGCGCGGATGGTTTCGCCGCCGTATTCGAAGACGTACCCGGTTCCGCCGGCAATGCCCACGCGGCCGATGATGTAGAGGATCATATCCTTGGCAGTGATTCCGCGCGGGCGCTTGCCGTTGACACGGATCAGCATGGTCTTGGATTGAAATTGCACCAGGCACTGGGTGGCCAGGACGTGCTCAACCTCGCTGGTGCCGATGCCAAAAGCCAGCGCTCCGAAGGCGCCGTGCGTCGAAGTGTGGCTGTCGCCGCAGACCACGGTCTGGCCGGGCTGGGTGATGCCCAGCTCCGGGCCGATCACGTGGACGATGCCCTGATTGCGGCTGTGCAGGCCGAACAGGCGTACTCCGGTTTCGCGGCAATTGCGCTCCAGCGCTTCGAACTGTGCCAGCGCCGTGGCGTCAAGGATGGGCAGGTGTCGGTCTATGGTGGGAACGGAATGGTCCATCACCGCAAAGGTCAGGTCCGGCCGCCGCACCTTGCGTCCCGCGGCCTTCAGCCCGGCGAAGGCTTGTGGGGAAGTGCCTTCGTGGATCAAGTGGCGGTCAATGTAGAGCAGGGAAGGCTCACCCTTGGCCTGGTGAACAATGTGGCCATCCCAGATTTTCTCGTACAGCGTGCGTGCGGTCATATTGTCTTCAGCGATTCTAACAAGAACTTTGCATTACGCCAACTTGCCGGGGGATTTTAACGCAGAGGCCACTGAGAACGCAGAGGTCACAGAGGACGCGGTCATGCAATACGTCCCGCTGTGGAGAGAGAGTCTCCGGCGGGGGAGTGGGGATTTTAACGCAGAGGCCACAGAGAACGCAGAGGTCACAGAGGGCGCGGTCATGCAATACGTCCGGCTGTGGAGAGAGGACGTGGTCTGCTGGCAACGATTCTCAGAAGGTGTCTTGGACATAAGTCTAGTGCCTCACGGGAATTTGGGTTCTGAAAGCATTTACTGGTCCTGGGTACCCCCCCCCGGGGTGTTTTTCGTAAGAGTGGCTTATAAAGGACTTAGAGTGCCGGGGTTCGTAAGAGTGGCTTCTAAAGGAGATAGGGACAGTGATCAGGGGATAGTGGTTAGTGGATAGGGGACAGCGGGGAAGAAGGATTGAAATCGCGCTTGCCCCCTCGGCTTCGCTCGGGACAAGCGAGAAGTAGAGTAGAAGGCTCGAGACTTTGGCTTGCATCGATGCGTCACCTAATTGATGATACCTTAATGGTAATCACAAGTCAAGGGAAAAGAGGAAGGATTAGGGGCCCAAAGCAAATAAAAGACTTACATGAGGTCAGGAGATAGGACTGTTTCAAAGTGGCACAGCCACTCTTGGCTGTGCGCTGTTTCCATTAGTCTGCGACGACCCCAGGAGTGCACAGCCAGGAGTGGCTGTGCTACTGGTGGGGCAAGAGTGAAGAGAGATTCCTCTCCCGCCTTGCGGGATCGGAATGACGACGGGTGGGGCAGAGTCGGGGATGGGGAAACGTGCACAGCCACGAATGGCTGTGCCACAACTGAGCAAAGCTGAGGATTCCACCTCGCGGAGAATCCCACCCAACTGGAAACTCGATGGTCGATTTCTGCCTCGCGGTCTAATTACCCTCGCTAATCCCAATTGACGTAAAATGCGCGGCATCAATTGCGAGCGTATGGTGAACAATACGAAGTAGCAGGGCGGCACCGGGAATGTAATGAAGACGACGCGGTACTTTCGAGAACAGGTCCTGCGCAAGAGGCCTTATATTCAGATAAACTGGTGTGAGCGAATAGTGGCAAACCCGCTGGCTAGGATGGATCAACCCGACGGACGGATTCGATTCTGGGGAGTCGTGCCGGAGCTGGGCAGCCGCGTGCTGCGGGTGGTAACACTGGCAGACGGAGAGACGCTGCACAATGCGTTCCCCGACCGGGACTTCAAGCCTCCGGCGCCGGAAAAGAGGTGAGACATGAAACTCCATTACTATTCGGAGACTGATTCGCTCTATATCGATCTGAATGCGCGGCCCAGCGTGGATTCGCGAGAGATTCAGGAAGGCCTGGTGCTCGACTTTGACGCCCAAGGCCGCATCGTGGGTATTGATATCCAGCATGCGTCGGAAATCCTGGACCTTGCCACGCTCGAAACCGAAGCCCTGCCTGCCGGAAAGTTGAAGCTGGCCTGAGTTCTGCGACCGCCGAAGAAAAGACTTATATGTGGGTGGGGAGTAGGTTTGTTTCAAAGTGGCACAGCCTTTCAGGCTGTGCGCTTGGTGGCTGTGGCAGAACATGGATGCATCGCACAGCCTGAAAGGCTGTGCTACGGGTGGATCGAACGGGCGGGTCTTGGTGGAGTAAAGCGCGGACCAGGCGGCATGGTCGATTTCGGTTTGGAGAGCAAGGCTGCGCTGTTTCCATTAGTCTGCGACGACCCCAGGAGTGCACAGCCAGGAGTGGCTGTGCTACTGGTGGGGCAAGAGTGAAGATAGATTCCTCTCCCGCCTTGCGGGATTGGAATGACGGCGGGTGTGGCTAAGGCGGGGATGGAGAGTGGCGCACAGCCTCCATCGACTCGCCAAGGGCAGGCCCTTCGTCCCGAAGTTTCGGGATCAGGGTAAACCTAAGGCGGAAAGCCGGTGGCGAACTATACATTTCAATGTATATTCGTAGAGGCTTTTCTGTTATAGTCGAGAAGAGATTTCGAAAAGGCAAAGCAGCGATTCAAAGCAGTGAAAGCGCGTTTGACCGAGGAGAAAAGAGATGAAAAGCGCGGCTAACAAACCCAGACATGTAACTCGGGGGAACGTGCTGGATGATCTTGGCTTTTCACCAGAGCAAGCAACCGCACTGAAGTTCAAGGCCGAGTTATATCAGGCAATCTTGAAGTGCGCCAGAAAGTATTCACAAAAGGAACTCCAAGTGATCCTCGGAGAGCCTCAACCGCGGGTGAGCGAATTGCTTAACGGGAAGATTGCCAACAAGAGCGTGGATAAACTGCTGCACTACGCGGGACGCCTGGGCATAGAGGCGAAGGCCAAGTTTTCGCAGTCACACAAAGCAATTGTTGAGAAAGAGCTGGCGATGGCTGACACGTCAGCCTAACCTCCAGCTTCCGACGGCATAGGTTGGTTGAGGGTGACGCTCATTTCGCAAACGGCCTCCGCGAATACCGCTCCCTTCGTCCCGCGGGGGCGGGATCAAGGTAGGCAGGATAAACAGGGGGGCCCGCCCAGCAGTATGGCCCTTCGTAGCCTCAGTGTGCACCCTTCGTTTCCTCAGGGTATACGGGTAAACTCGAACAGCGGGCTCTTGGTGGAGTAAAGCGCGGACCAGGCGGCATTGGCGATTTAGGTATGGAAAGCGAGGCTGCGCTGTCCGTCGGTCAAATCACCCGAAGATCATCAAGAAACTCGCCGCTCAGAGTAAATGGAAGGAGTGTTTCAAAGTAGCACAGCCTTTCAGGCTGTGCGCGTGTGGTGGCTCTGGCAGAGAATGGAAGCATCGCACAGCCTGAAAGGCTGTGCTACAGGTGGATCGAACGGCGGGCTCTTGGTGGAGTAAAGCGCGGACCAGGCGGCCTCGTCGAGTTCGGCACGGAGCGCACAGCCGCGCCTGTTGCCTCTCCTACTTTCTGAGTTCCCTCAATCTGGCCCAATCCCCCGGCGCGCGTTCGTATTTCCAAAAATACCACCCATTAGAGGTGCGCTTACACGCAGCGGTTGCCGCGGCAGATGGTGAGTTGTAGATCCTTCCTCGAAATCTAACCGAGCCGTCTCGACGAACATGTGCTTTAAATTTTCGTCCTTTCAGTGAGGCGCGGAGTTTCATCGGGCCTCGAATGTAAGGAGCGAGTGCGGGTCTGTCTCCTCCATCCTCGCTCTTCGACACCTCGCCCTTTTCAACTCGAAACTCTTGGCCGATGAGGGCCAATAGCTCATCGCGTTGGTAGCTTTTTATATCTCTCTTGAGCCTACGTTTTAGGTTTTCAGACTCTTTGAATTTCCCCTTATTCTTGTTTCCAGGCGGCTGACCAGTGATACGCAAGATCAGTGTTTCTAGCTCCTTGAGATGCTGCTCGCCTATGGTGAAATACACACTGAACCGATCCCAGGAACGACCGTGATGATCCTTCAGGTGCTGGTGGAGACGCCACCTGAGGTCACTGGCTAGGCCAACGTAGTACAGTTTTCTTTTCTTATAGAGAGCGTACACCCCTTGCCTGCGTTTGACGTATCCCTTGAACAGAAACTGGTACTTTTCGACCGCGTCGCGGCTGATTCTTTCGAGGTACTGATTTACGAGAGGCGCTTCTCTTGGCACGATTCCATCCTCTTGTTACAAATTTCTGACCATTTCAGATGTGAAGGCATCATCGGGGTCAAACTCGTGCACCTTCCGTATGTAGTTTATCGGCAAGACGTTATCAGTACCCGGCTCGGTGATTCTCTTGGCCCTTTCGGCTAAAGCCTTTGCAAGTTGTACCGTAGAAAGCCCATTGAATTCCGGGAAACTCTCCAAGTTACTGCCCATGCTCCAGAAGTAGATTAGTGCTCCGGGCACGGGCGGGCCGACAACAGTGTGTTCCGTAGTGCGCCTTTCACGCTTGCGGAATGTTTCCAAATCCCGGTTCACAGATGTGGGATCCAACCGTAGGAAAACGCCTCTGACTTGCCCTTCCGGCATCAAGCTGCATGTCGGGGCGCCGTGACGGCAGGAGGAAATCCAGGTCCATTCCCGATGCCAATCTCGCAGAACCCCCTCTCGGCGTTCGATGGGTCTTACTTTGCCCGTATCCCAGATCAGCGAGCCGTAACCGAAGGCCCATATACTTCTCTCGTTTTCGGTCATCCTGTCGTCCAGTTGGCTGACAACACTTCGGCTTGCTCCAACACGGTAAGTGTTGCCTTTTCCTGTTTGTCCGGTGGATACCCGTACTTCCGAAGGATTCGTTTCACAAGAACTCTTAAGTGAGCACGCACGTTCTCCCGCACAGTCCAATCGATCGTCGTGTTTTTTTGGACGGTCGCAACCAATTCGCGCGCGATCATCCGAAGCGTCTCGTCTCCCAGCACTCTCACAGCACTGTCGTTTACCTCAAGGGCATCATAGAAGGCTACTTCGTCCTCGGTGAGTTTGAGCTTCTCTCCGCGTGCTGCGGCTTCGCGCATCTGCTTCGCGAGACCAATGAGTTCCTCAATCACCTGCGCAGCTTGGATCGCCCGATTTTGATACTTGCGGATCGAGGCCGCCAGCAGCTCAGAAAATAGCCGCGATTGAACAACATTACGCCGCGAGCGTGTTTTGATCTCCTCATTGAGGAGCTTGCGCAGAAGCTCTACGGCTAGGTTTTTCTGTGGCAGATGGCTGACTTCTGCCAGAAACTCATCCGACAAAATGGAAATATCCGGCTTCTTAAGCCCAGCAGCCGCGAAGATGTCCACAACCCCTTCGGAGGAGACCGCTTTCGATACGATCTGTCGAATTGCATAGTCCAAGTCTGCCTCGGGCCGCTGTTGTTGGGTCGCCGATTTCGCGAGCACAACCCGGACAGCCTGGAAGAACCCTACGTCATCCCGGATTCGCATTGCCTCTTCATGGGGAACAGCGAGAGCAAATGCTTGGGAAAGATCCGTTACGGCTGTCACGAGGCGACCTTTGCCATCCTCCTGTTTCAGGATGTGCTCCTGTGCGTTCGGCAGCAGGGCAAGTCTCTCCGTTGCGGTTCCCGAGACCCATTTCGACCAGTTGAACCCATGGAACAATCCACGGCACACCTCATACTTTGCCAGCATCGCTGCAACAGCTTCCTCCTGCGGAAGCGCCGTGCGGCCCTTCCCCCCGCTCTCTGTGTAGGTTGCAAGGGCCAGTTTCAGCTCATGTGCAATTCCGAGATAGTCCACGACCAATCCACCCGGCTTGTCCCGGAATACGCGGTTCACGCGGGCGATCGCCTGCATGAGTCCGTGGCTTCGCATGTATTTGTCCAGATACATGGTGTGGAGAGAGGGCACGTCGAAGCCAGTCAGCCACATATCGCGCACAATCACTATCTTGAATCGGTCCTTGGCGGACTTGAAACGCTTGGCGAGAGCTTCGCGCCGACGCTTGTCACGGATGTGTTGCTGCCATTCCGGCCCGTCGGCCGCCGAACCAGTCATCACGACCTTCAGCCACCCGGTATTGTCGTCTTCGCCATGCCAATCCGGACGAAACTTAATAAGTTCCTTGTAGAGGTCCACGCAAATGCGGCGGCTCATGCAGACAATCATGGCCTTGCCGTCCATAATTTCCAGCCGTTGCTCAAAATGTTTGACCAGGTCTTCTGCAACCAACCGCAAGCGCTGCTCCGTGCCGACAACCGCCTCCAGGGCGGCCCACTTCGTTCTCAATCGCTCGCGACGCTCAACCTCTTCGCCCTCGGTTGCTTCCTCAAACTCTTCATCGACCTTAGGTTTTTCCTCTTCCCTGAGCTCCAGTTTTGCCAGGCGGCTCTCGTAATAGATCGGGACTGTGGCTTTGTCTTCTACTGCGCGCTGGATGTCGTAGATGCTGATGTAGTCGCCAAACACGGCTCGTGTATTGGCGTCGGTCTGTTCAATCGGCGTGCCGGTAAAGCCGATGAATGTCGCATCGGGCAAGGCATCCCGCATGTGTCGTGCAAAGCCGTCAATGAAGTCGTACTGACTGCGATGAGCCTCGTCCGCAATCACGATGATGTTTCGCCGGGGCGAGAGCTCAGGGTAGCGTTCGCCTTGCGCTGGCATGAACTTCTGAATGGTCGTGAAGACCACGCTGCCAGACGATACCTGTAACACCGATCGCAGGTGCTCGCGGTCGGCCGCTTGCACAGGCACCTGGCGTAGGAGTTCGGAGCACCGTGAAAAGGTGCCAAAGAGCTGATCATCCAGATCGTTCCGGTCGGTGATGACCACGATGGTTGGGTTTTGCAGTCGAGGCTCCAAGATCAAGCGTCCGGCGTAGAACGCCATCGTGAGGCTCTTGCCGCTTCCCTGCGTATGCCATACCACACCGGCACGATGATCGCCTGTCTCGCTTGTGGCCTGGATGGTGGTCTGGAGAGCCCGGTTGACCGCGTGGAACTGATGATACCCTGCGATCTTCTTGGCCAGCACGCCTCCGCCTTCATCCTCAAATACGATGAAGTAGCGCAGGAGGTCCAAAAAGCGGCGCTTCTCAAAGACCCCCTGAATGAGAACCTGAAGTTGTAAGGCGGACGCCGGTGCCAGATCTTCGCCTTCAACAGTCCGCCACGGCATGAAGCGTTCAGTATCAGCCGTTAGTGACCCGATCCGCCCCTCAACACCATCTGAGACGACCAGCGCCGCGTTATATACGAAGAGCGAGGGGATTTGGGCCTTGTAGGTCTGAAGTTGCTGAAAAGCGTTCCAGATGGTCGCGTTCTCGTCTGCCGGATTCTTGAGTTCGATGACTGCGAGCGGCAGGCCATTCACGAAGAGAACGACATCCGGGCGGCGCGTGTGTTGACCTTCCGCGACTGTGAATTGGTTGACGGCGAGCCAGTTGTTGTTGTCCGGTGTGTTGAAGTCCAGCACCCGCGCCTGCGCACCGGCAATGGATCCGTCAGAGCGCGCGTACTCCACTGTGACCCCGTCTACCAACATCCGATGTAGGGCATGATTGCGCGTTACCAGCGAGGGCGCATCGATTTGCGTTAACTTGCGGAAGGCGTCTTCGATTGCCTCCGGGGGCAGGTCGGGATTGAGTCGCACGAGGGCCTGCCTCAAGCGACGCACAAGGACCACATCTCGATAGTTCGGGTCGCTCCGCTCAGCGTCGGGTTCGCCGACTGCCATCGCGGGGCCAGAGAGAACCCCAAAGCCCAAATCCTGTAGCCATCCGAGAGAGGCTTCTTCCACGACGGATTCGACGATGCTGGTGATCATCATCAGGCTGGCCCCGCGCTCCCGAGTCCGACAGCCTGGATCTTTAGCCAGGAGACCAGGTGCTCGGCACCTCGCTCGGCGCGGTCGTGGTCAACGCCAAACTGAACCAAAGTCCGCCGAAGCCCAACCTTCATCGCGGCCTGGAGAGCCTCCCTAGCGGTCCAGTCCAAACCCATACTTCGTTCTGCTGTCGCTAACAGAGAATCTGTGAGCCTTACGCCGACCGGAGCAGTTCCTACCGCTGAAAGGCCGAGAGACTCTAAGTACTGATCGAGAGACTCCTTCAGCGGAGAAAGTGCGCCTTCATATGAGGGGACAATTTCCGCTGCTGGAGGAGCCGGTTCAGATGCACGGATAGGTTCGACCGCGGCATCTGATGCCTGCGCAATGTCGGCTTGCTCCAGAGGGGCTCCTGGGGGTGCCAAGGAGGAAGTCAGAAGTTCGACATAAGCCTCTCTATCAGTTGCGTACAGCAGTCTGCTCGGCTCAAACCGGAGTTGAATTCCTTCGCTCAGACCAACTGTCCGGAGTGTTACCACAACGACTTGATGCTCTCCGTCGTCTTCGATGGCCGCTTCGACTGTCACCGCTCTATCAACGCGCTCATGAAGATGCGCAAACCGTTCGTACGGTTCTCGAGTGTAGTGAAGGTCCGGCTCCGTCCCGTCGTGAGCAAATAGAAGCAACGCGAGAATGGTGTCTGCCGTGACAAGGAATGCCCGGCGCTCGTTGATCGTCAGAGTATCCAGGAACCCGTCTTTGCCGTGTGCTACCGGGTCATTTTCGTTTCGCATCTCGCTCAGCGCGTCAGCCATTCTATTGTGAGCCGACAGCAGTTTGTCGATCTTGCTCGCGCCACGGCTGTTCTGAAGCCCCAACACTCTCAATGCTTCAACGAGTAATTCAGTGGTCGACGGGTCGGATGACGGCATGGGCTTACCGAACTCACCAAGAATTGTGAGGCAGACGCACTCGATGAACGACTTGACCGTCCCGATTAGGCCGTGTCCACTACCCGCGTGATTCTCTGCAACTGCTTTGTAGTGATTCGAGAGGGTAGGAGCTTCGGGCCAGCGTTCCATCACTCGGCGAAAGTGCGGCGCGAGAGCGTCAAGATCGTCCATCAGATTTGCTCCCCGAGGATGCGGCCGACATCTTTGATGCGGAGCACACCGGAGATGAGTTTTGGCAACAGTGTCTCGCGCAACGCCGCCAAAGTGCGGGATTGGTGAATGCTGGCAATAATTCGTGCAACGAGAGGTCTCGTCATCTCATCAAGGCCGACCGATATTGACTTCGGAACAAGCACAACTTTGTACTGTGCCATTTCCTGCCAGTTGGTGCGCGGCATCTTCGTCCCCGTAGACCCGGCGTTGGTGTGCTCTACGAAGTCCGTGCTCGATACGTGGCCTAAGACGAAGCTAAACCATCCGGGCTCTGTCGGAATCAAGACCAAAATGTCCGTTGAGCAGACACCATCCACGGGCGCAACGCCGACTTTATGGAAATAAGGTCGCAACTTGCCGAATAGAATCTCGCCTTGTTTGAACTGGAATTTGTTGCTCTCCAACGCATCTCCATAGCCCCATTCCGACAGCGCGATGGATCGTCGCGGCATGTGCTCGAGACCGATGTACGGCGTTGAAGATTCGATCTCAGTGGGTTGGAGTCCCCTACGCGGATTCTCGGCGACTTCACCTAGAGTTCCAACATTCCACCCCTTCGGAATCTCTCCCAGCTCTGAATCCTCAAAGGAGTCCGGGAACAGGACGGCCAGGTGCAGTGGCAGCCCGGGGTCACGATTTTCGGCCTTGGCGTGGACGGGGTCGAAGTCCACGAACCAGGACTTGAAGAGTGCCCGCATAATCGCCTCTAGCGTCTCGTTCATACGCCGGTTCAGGTCGATCTTGTCGTCCAGCGTGCCGAGGATGTAGGCGATGGCACGCATTTCATCGTGGTCGTGAGGAACAAGGACCGGGAACTCGCGAAGCGCGCCTAAGGGGATGTACTGTTGCGTGGTACCTCGGGATAACTCGTGAATCCGTTGCTGCGCATCTGGGCTTCGCAAGTAATAGTAAAGCCATCTGCCTTCGGCTTCACCCTTGCTCTTGAAAAGCCCGATGTTCTTAATGGCGAAGTTGGGCTCTTCTTTGATGAGGTAAGTTTCGCCAACCGTGCCAATCATGGAAACGAGAACGTCCCACTGATCAACCTTGCTTCGCTTGTTGATTGCGTCGAAATCCGCCTGCGAGATCAGATATGCGGTACCAAGGTCAAGTCGCCCTCCGATGATATGACGTGAGGTCACAAGGAAACGCCCACGAACCGCAGGTTTCGGGGAATCGTGGGTGCCGTCCCTCACAGAACTGCAGAACTCCCCTGCCGAAACAGTTCGCCACTCACCCGCCATACCCGAGCTCCCTCAGGTTGGCGGCGATCGCCGCGTCCAAATTCGCGGCTTCCTCCGTCTGCTGCCGCAGCGTGGCGGTGAGCCGCCGCATCTTCTCCTCGAACGGCTCGCTGTCGTCCTCGGCAGCCTCAGCGCCGACGTATCGCCCGGGCGTGAGCACGTGGCCGTGCTTCCGGACGTCTTCGAGGGTAGCGGCCATACAGAAGCCGGGAACATCGGCGTAAGCACCTTCGTCCTTGTCGCCGCGCCAGGCGTGGTAGGTGCCGGCAATCTTTGCGATGTCGTCGTCGGTCAGCTCGCGCTGCACGCGGTCCACCATCGTGCCCATCTTGCGCGCGTCGATGAAGAGCGTGTCGCCGCGGCGATCGCGGAAGCGGCCGTTCCGCTTGTTGCGCGCCAGGAACCAGAGGCATACCGGGATCTGCGTGGCGTAGAAGAGCTGGCCGGGCAAGGCCACCATGCAGTCTACGAGATCAGCTTCGATGATATTTTTGCGGATTTCACCCTCGTTTGACTGGCTCGACGACATCGAACCGTTGGCGAGGACAAAGCCCGCGAGTCCCGTGGGTGCGAGGTGATGGATGAAGTGTTGCACCCAGGCGAAGTTCGCATTGCCCACCGGTGGCACCCCGTAGACCCAACGCTTGTCTTCCTTGAGCAGTTCGCCGCGCCAGTCACTGTCATTGAAAGGCGGGTTGGCGAGAACATAGTCGGCCTTGAGGTCGGGGTGCCGGTCATTGTGGAAGGTGTCACCGTGGGCGATCTGAGCGTCGATGCCGCGGATGGCAAGGTTCATCTTGGCGAGCCGCCAGGTGGTGTAGTTAGATTCCTGCCCGTAGATGGAGATGTCGCCGAGCTTTCCGCTGTGTGCCTCGATGAACTTCTCGCTGCTTACGAACATCCCGCCCGAGCCGCAGCAAGGGTCATATACGCGTCCCTTGTAAGGGGCCAGCACTTCGACCAGCACGCGTACCACGCGCGATGGTGTATAAAACTGGCCGCCCTTCTTTCCCTCCGCGCTCGCGAACTGAGCAAGGAAGTACTCGTATACGTGACCTAAGATGTCTTTGGCGCGGTCGGCGGGACTTCCCAGACCAATGTCGCTGACGAGGTTGATGAGCTGGCCGAGCCGTTGCTTGTCGAGACCCGGCCGGGCAAAATCTTTGGGGAGAACGCCCTTGAGTGAAGGATTGTCTCGCTCGATGGCGCTCATCGCGTCATCCACAGTCTTGCCGATGGTCGGCTGCGGTGCGCTGGCCTGGAGATGCGACCAGCGCGCCTCTTTCGGCACCCAGAAGATGCTGACTGCGCGGTATTCGTCCGGGTCTTCCGGTCCGGCTCCCTGCGCTTCCTGAGCCTTCAACTCCGCGTGCTTTGCCTCGAAGGCGTCGGAAATGTACTTGAGGAAAATCAGGCCGAGGACGACGTGCTTGTACTCCGCAGCGTCCATATTGTTACGCAGCGCGTCAGCGGCGGCCCAGAGTTTGGATTCAATGCCTAGAGGAGTGCCACTTGCCATTTGACCTGCCTTTCCACTCTTATCACTGTCTTTCGGAGTATCCCTTGTACGTCCGTTCGCAGATATATTCAAGGACTTGGGCGGCCGGCGCATCCTTGGGGCCGCGAGCGCTAAATCCGAAAGCGGCAGATGCATTTGCGAGGGCCCTTCGCGTGAGAAGGCAAGGCGGCGGGCCAACGGGAGAGAAGAGAGATTCCTCGTCGGTAGCACAGGCTCGCCGCGGCGAGTCTGTGCGAACAGCCTGAAAGGCTGTGCTACGGGCTACCTGCGCTTGACCAGGGCCAGTCTTGCGGGCGCGCCACCAAGCCTGCCTTTACCGGATTCCACTCGATGTACAGCTTGGTTCTCTGCAGTTGGTCACCGCTACGCACCCAGTGATCGAACGACTCATCTTGCCAGAATCCCGCCTGAGAATTGCGTTGGCTCTGCGGGCAGGCCGCCAGAAGGCCCGCCCAACAGGAGCGAGGAGAGATTCCTCGCCGCGCTCGGAATGACGGGCTTGGCTCGGAATGACGGCGTGGGGGGACGACGGGCTGTCAACCTTCACCGCCAACTTCCATTTCTCCAGTGCCGCCGCATGCCTGGCACTCGCCGCTGCCACCGCACGCGCTACAAGATCCTTCATGTCCGGATACATCGAACGCGCCGGGGATCGCGTCTCCCGGAATCCTTCCTTTGCCGTGGCAAGCTGGACAAAATCCGTCGCCAGGGGAATCACAATTAGGGCACGTCCGGGCGGACATACTGCACCTCCCAACAGTTGCAGCGATTGTGGTCTGGTTTCACGTCACTGTCAAAATAAGACCCCCACGGAGGAGACAGAGAGAGGGCCGGCCCAAAAGGATGGCCCGCCTAACAGGAGCGAGGAGAGATTCCTCGCTCCGCTCGGAATGACGGCGTGGGGAGAATGACGGCGGGGAAGCGGCCCGCCAACGGGAGAGAAGAGAGATTCCTTCCGACGGGGTCGGAATCTACGACTCCGATGGAATCGGAGTCTTCGATCGTCCCTGCGGCGGGATCCCGCCAGGAGGTAGCACAGGCTCGGCGCGGCGAGCCTGTGCGCACAGCCTGAAAGGCTGTGCTACGGGCTACTTGCGCTTGACCATGGCCAGTCTTGCGGGCGCGCCACCAAGCCTGCCTTTACCGGATTCCACTCGATGTACAGCTTGATTCTCTGCAGTTGGGCACCGCTACGCACCCAGTGGTCGAACGACTCATCTTGCCAGAAGCGTGAGCCTGCCCGCCTGAGAATTGCGTTGGCTCTGAGGGCAGGCTGCCAGAAGGCCCGCCCAACAGGAGCGAGGAGAGATTCCTCGCTGCGCTCGGAATGACGGCGTGGGCGGGGTTCGGCATGACCACGAAGGCGTACAACTGGAAGAGGCCCAACGGCTGGTCGCCGCATCTGAGAGTTTCCACGAGCAGCGAAGCGATGTCGTGGCGCCTGAGCCATTGCGGGCCAGTTTGCGTGCGGTCGAGGATGCCGTCCACCTCGGCAAAGGCTCTTCCGGGTGTAGTGGGCTTGAGGTCTCTGTATTTTGCGAGGGCGGCGGCGTGGGCGGGCACGGGTTAAGAGAGATTCTTCGCTCCGCTCAGAATGACGGCCCTGCAAGGAACTGGTGGGCAGGCGTGGGTGGGGGAGGGGGGCAAAGGGCAAAGGAGAAGAGAGATTCTTCGCTCCGCTCCCTTCGACTGCGCTCCCTTCGACTGCGCTCCCTTCGACTCCGCTCCCTTCGACTCCGCTCCCTTCGACTCCGCTCAGGGTCAGCATCCTAGTCGGATGCTGAGGGGACAGGGAGAAGGCCACAGGCTGCAGCGTTTCTGTTCCTTGACAATTCCTGATGGCGCCAGCTGGCGCAATGTGGTTAGAATCAGGGCATGCACAATTGGCGAGAGCGAATTAGCGTAAACCCCGCCGTCTGCCACGGCAGAGCGTGTATTCGCGGGACACGCGTCATGGTATCCGTGGTCATCGACAACATTGCGGTCGGCGTACCCCGCGATGAGATATTGCGGAGCTACCCGGCGCTCGCCGATGGGGATATCGATGCAGCCCTGGCATACGCCGCTGAGCTGACCCGCGAGGGAACGGCAGACTTGCCGCTGGAAGTCAAAGGTTGAAGTTCAAAATTGACGAGAATCTTCCGGCGGAACATGTGTTGATTCTTCGCGACGCAGGATTCGAAGCAGAAACGGTCTTCGACGAGAAGCTCTCGGGTAGCGGCGATTTGGCGCTCTCCGCGCATTGTCGCACCGAAGGCCGAGTATTGATGACTCTGGACCTGGAGTTTGCCAACGTACAAGCTTATCCTCCGAAATCTCACTCGGGAATTGTGGTTTTCCGGTCCAAGTCTCAAGACAAGCCTACGCTGATTGGCCTCCTGAAACGTCTCGTACCTACGTTGATGCAGCGATCACCCGAGCAGCAGCTTTGGATTGTCGAACAGGACCGCATCCGATATCGCGAAGGTTGACTTGGCCAAAGACCATGCTGGAGTAGAGAATCACTCCCATGCGGAAAGGCGCTACGAGTTAGGTCACAGGCAACAGGCCACCCTTCGCTGACGCTCAGGGCAGGCAGGGGACCCCTTCCCACTGCCCTCCGCCAATTGCACGCGTTTGCAACTCCCGGAACTTTTCTTGCGTCTTAGATGAAGTGTATATGTGCCGCGCACACAAGCCGCACGACTCCCCGAACCGGGCGGGATTGCCCATTGCTTACAACGTAGCGGGCTATGCGTCTAAGTTAAGTGGGGTGTGCGAGGGTGATATAATCAAGAATCGACGGCAGCGCCCGCCGCGGCGGGCGCCCGGCCATGGGACGAAGGAGCGATAGAAATGGGAAGGCAGATGGGTGAACTGGTGAACTGGGCTCGTCAGCGCAAGCTCCTGGCGACCTTCTTGCTGATGCTCACGCTGGGTGTGGGAATCATCCTGGGCAGCCTGATGAGCGGCAGAGTGTCCGCGATGCGCGAGCAGGGAGGCCCCGCCACTCTGGCCATCCCCAACCCGGTGCAGCTCTCGAGTACTTTCGCCTCGATCGCCAAGCAGATTGATCCTGCCGTGGTCAACATTGCCACCACGCAGGTGGTCGAGCGCCAGAAGGCCCCGCAACAGCGACGCCGCAGTGGTTCGGATGACCAGTTTCGCGATTTCTTTGACCGCTTCTTCCAATCCCCGGACGATGGCCCATCGGCCGAGCGCAGCCTGGGCTCGGGAGTGGTGGTGGATGAGAAGGGCTACATTCTGACCAACAACCACGTGGTCGAGCAGGCCACCAGGATCCAAGTGAAGCTGCATGGCGATCCCACTCAGTACACTGCCCGGGTGATAGGCACTGACCCGGACACCGACCTCGCGGTAATCAAGATTGACAGCAACAAGAAACTGACCCCGGTGCGCCTGGGCAACTCCGAGGGCGTGCAGGTGGGCGACTGGGTGCTGGCGGTGGGCAGCCCGTTTGGCCTGGAGGCCACGGTTACCGCCGGAATCGTCAGCGCCAAGGATCGGAGCAACATCGGCAACAAGCAATTCCAGCGCTTCATCCAGACCGACGCGGCGATCAACCCCGGCAATTCGGGGGGGCCGCTGGTGAACATGGCCGGAGAAGTGATCGGCATCAACACCGCCATCTTCACCATGAGCCGGGGCTATGAGGGCGTGGGTTTTGCGCTGCCTTCGAACACCGCTATCAACGTCTACAACCAACTGGTGACCAGCGGCAAAGTCACCCGCGGGTCGATCGGCATCGTCTTCCAGGAAGACCGCAGCAGCAATCCTGTCCTGCTGAAGGAATTGGGCGTGGAGGGCGGCATCGTGGTCGAGCGTGTCGAGCCGGGGAGCCCGGCCGCCAAGGCCGGACTGAAGGCCGGCGACGTGATCACCGCGGTGAACGGACAGGCGGTGAAATCCGGGAGCGATCTGGTCAACCCGATTACGATCACGCCCATCGGTTCAAACGTGCGGCTGGCTTATGTCCGCGACCGCAAGGCCGGCGAACTGACTGTCGCCGTGGCCGACCGCGCCAAGCTCTTCCCGCAAGCAGCCAAGAATGAAGACGACCAGTCCGGCGAGGCCGGGCCGGTGGACTTTGGCGTGCGCGTGGAAGATATCACTCCCGACCTGCAGCACCGTCTGGGACTGGAATCCGCTCACGGCATCATCGTCGTTGAAGTTCAGCCGGCCAGCTTTTCCGAAGATGTCGGCTTCAGCCGCGGCGATGTGGTGCTGGAAATCAACCGCGAAGCGGTGAGCAGCGTGAGCGATTGGCGCCGCGTGACCTCCAAGCTCAAGCCCGGGCAGAACGTGCTGTTCAAAGTCCTGCGTGGAGGCGGCGAGGGCCGGGGACTGACCGTATTCCTTGCCGGTGTAGTGCCCAACCCGCAGTAGGCGGCGGGGGGCCGGTAGCGTCAATCTTATGATTTGCGATGCGCATCTCCAGGGCCCCGGAGGGCAACTGCCCGGAGCCCGGCGTGCGCCTCGAACCCTCCTGGCTCTGGCTTTTCTCTTGCCTTCGCTCTGCGTGCCGGCTTTGTCCCAGTCGTCCTCACCGAGCGCCACGACGAATGGCGTGCCTGGGAAAACGGGCACGAGCACACCGAGCAAGAAGCAGACACCGGCCCAGACGGGAAAGAGTGCCGGGACAACTGCGAAAACATCCGGCAAGAGGATTTCCCGCGGGAAATCTTCCCACCACAGCACCCGCGAGCGAGCTCAGCGCGCTCCCACGCCGCAACGTGTCAGAGAAATCCAGTCCGCACTCGCCAAGTCGGGCTACTACTCCGGAACGCCTACGGGGAAATGGGATGCTGGGACGGTCGCGGCGATGAAGAAGTACCAGCAGGCCAACGATCTTCCCGCCTCCGGGAGGATTGAGGCACGGACCCTCCAGAAGCTTGGCCTGGGTCCGTCCACTGCCGGCGTCGCCGCTCCGCGTATTCCCGCCACTCCCACGCCGCCCACCCAGGCCCCCGGCAACTCTACTCCGCAACGCTAGCCACAGGCGGGCGGCGGACGAGCGATTCCGAAGTCCGGCGCCTGTGAAGAGAAGAGTCCTGACCACACGCTGCGGCCGCACAGCGTGCGGGGATATCAGACACGGGAGGAGTGTGCGGCTGCACCCGCCGCGACCGGGGCTCTCCCGCCACGCCGGTTGTCTCAGCCACCCTAGTCCGGGTTGAATCGGGCGTGCAAGAGCCTCGGAGTGCTGCGTTCTGATTTGGACCAAGAACGGGGGCAGGTCAAGAGGAGCTACATTTTGGTTGGACTAGTCTTCGGGGGGCAGGTCATCTACACTACCGGAGAACGTTCCTTCCCACTTCACGCTGAGGCGGCACATTTGCAGTTGGCGAGCAGGCACGTGCGAATAGCAGCGCGGGGCGCGAGGAATGAAAGACTGCTTCATGAAAGAAGGTTCCAAAGTTCGCAAGATCGCGTTTGTCGGCGACTACTTGCCGCGCAAGTGCGGCATTGCAACATTCACGTCTAACCTGCTTGCCGCCGTGGCAGCTGCGCATCCCCAAAGCCAGTGTTTCTCAGTCTCGGTGAATGACATTAAAGGTGGCTACGAGTACCCGCAAGTAGTTCGCTTCGAGATTGAGGAGCAGGATTTATCTTCTTATCTACGTGCTGCGGAGTTCCTCAACATCAGCAACGTGGACATCGTCTGCTTGCAGCACGAGTTCGGCATTTTCGGCGGGCCGGCCGGCGGCCATATCTTGGCACTCTTGCGCGAATTGAGAATGCCCGTTGTCATTACGCTTCATACCATTTTGCGTGAGCCGAACGCCAACCAACGGCGCGTAATGCACGAGTTAGTCGCGCTCTCGACCCGGCTCGTGGTCATGGCTGAGCGGGGGCGACAGATGTTGCAGGAGATTTACCAGGCACCGCCGGCCAAGATCGATCTCATCCCGCATGGCATTCCCGACGTAGATTTTGTCGATCCGGCTTATTTCAAGGACC